>NZ_JBALOV010000053.1:53459-67637 GCF_036965045.1 Bacillus sp. JJ1533
TTCCCTCATTTCTTCCGGGTCCTGTCAAAATCAACTCTATTCCAATTCAATCTCCCTCAGATCAACATTAAATTCCACAAAACATCGAAACAAAAGTTTAAAACGCACAGTTCCCCTCTACACTGTGCGTTTTCTAATGAGATTCATTTATATTCCGACTACAAAAAATATGCGGTACCATGAATTGTCACTTTACATTACGAGCACATTCATTCTTTTATAAAGCCGTACTTGCTTTTTCCACAACCGATTTCTTCTCATCTATTTCTGGATGTGCTTTTCGCATGACGCTTGGTCTTGCGAGAATGAGAGTAACGCCAATTAATGCAACAGCCGATGTAATAAGAATGTATTGACCTGGCAGGACATCATACAAATAGCCGAAAATAATCATACCAAGAGGCATTAAGGCAACTGCCATTGATTCCAATATGGAAAACACGCGACCTTTGAAGTCATCATCAATCATTTTTTGCATCATCACTTGAATTGGTGTATTGACAACAATGATCATGCTACCGAAAGTAAACATTAATACAAAATAGTAAGCAAACACTGACCAGTAAGATAATGAAATCATTAATGGGATCGCCATCGCTCCCATGATAACGCCTAACCCAATAATTCCGCGCTTAGACACAAGGAATGGAAACTTCACTTCTTTTCGAATCGAGAAGTAAATCGAGAATACCAGCATTCCTACTGCAAAAGCACCTTGTGTAAATCCAAAATGTTGGGAAGCTAGCTTTAATTTTTCAATTAAGATAAATGAGTATCCGACCTCAAATGCACCAAATAAGAAGTTGATGATTAAGGAAATCCAAATCATGATCATCAGAACCTGTTTCGTTTTCAGATAACGGATTCCAGCTTTCATGCTTTGCCACATGGTTTCTTTTTGATCCTGTTCATCTTTAGCCTTCCGTTTTGAGAACAAATTGAAGTTCATTGTTGATTCAAGGATAACGGCAAGCACGGAAGCCACAATATACATTTCCAAGAATACTTCCATAGATACAGTCCCATATAAAAGTCCACCTACTGCTGGACTACCGATTGCTGCAAATGACATTGAAATTTGATTAAGAGACATTGCACGTTGGATACGGTCCTCATCAACTAAGCCTGTAACCGATGAAGTAAAAGTTACTCCTGTGAAGGAAGTTGCAATTGATAATACAACCGTTGTCGTGTAAATCGCAAACAAGGAGAGACCATAGGTCATACTGACAAGAAGCAACCCAATGATTGCTAACGTCGTTACAAGCTGTGAAATAATGACGATTTTTTTCCGAGAAAATTTGTCAGCTGCATACCCAGCAAGCGGAGCAACAAGTGCCCTTGGCAATAGATTACAAATCAGATTTGTCGCAAAGCTTGTTGCAGAACCTGTTAATTGAAGTATATAAAAACTAATGGCAAATGCGTATACTTGTGCGCCGAATGAGGAAATGATTTTACTGATTGTAAAGGTAAATAAATGATACGTAGCTCGTTTAAGCTTTTGTTCTTCATTCATGAAAATTCCTCCAATAACGGAAAAGTTTAATTTGATTAAACAAATCATATCATCATTATACTTTCTTTTCAACAAAAAGTTTAATATAATTAAACAAAAAAACAGAAAAGCGGCAGGTGCTAGGCTTTAGGCGACAAGCATAAGACAAGCGCTGACAGAAGGTGCAATTTACCTTCCGAAGCGATTGGCTTATGACCTAGAGCCGATGGCGCCTGGAGCTGGACAATACTAAAAAATAGGGAGAGTGCCTATGTCTCATGCTTGGTGAGCGCATCCGTAAATTACGCAAACAAAAGAAATTAACACTAGAAGAGCTTGCAGGAACAAAACTAACAAAGGGCATGCTCAGCCTTATTGAAAACAATAAAGCAAATCCATCAATGGAGAGCTTAACCTATATTGCGGAACGACTTGAGATCGAGTTATCGCAGCTTTTGAATGAGGTTAATTTTGATGAATTACAAGATATATTGGATCAAGCAGAAAAAATATTCGTACTTGAACATGAAAAAAACCTTGATAAATACCAAAAGCTTATAACACTAATTGAACCGTTTGTTTCACAATTAAACCAGGGATATGTAGCCGCAAGATTATTGGAGCTATACGGATATAGTCTTTATTGGGAAAAGCAGGGGGATTGGAAACAACCACTTGAGCAAGCAGCACACCTATATGACCAAATGAATGTCACGACCAAAAGGACCAGTATCGCTGTCTTTCGGGGGCTTGTTTACTTCTTGGACTATAAATATGAAGAAGCACTAACTACAATACTCCATGAACGAAAGGAAATAGAAAACAAACACGTTTTTATCGACCCTGTTTCAAGATTGGACCTAGATTATCAAGAGGCCATTCTTTATTTTGCTGTAGGTGATATTGAATCGGCCAAGCGTGTCATGGAAGATGCAATTTCCTTTTCACAAAAAAATAAAATATTTTATTTAATTGATGATTTATACAGACTTGCCGCAGCCTACTCCATGATGGCCAATGACCTAGAATTACATGAATATTATTTAACCAAATTAAAGCAGTATGCTGAATTTTCAGACGATAAAATGTCCAAGATTTCATCGCAGCTTTTTTACATTGAATCACTTAATTCCGTTAAGCATGATTACAGTGAAGCCCTTAAAATCGTGGATCAATTTTTAGCGAGTCCGGAATTTCAGCAACAACAATTGAAGGAGTGGTTTTATCTAGAAAAAGGAAAGGCATTACGAGGACTTGGTCGATATCAAGAAGCCATTGACTATTTTAATCAAGTTGAGGTTCCCGATTATCATCGTCATCCATTCGACCTATCGCAATTTTATTTAAAAGAAACGCATAAGGCGCAATGTCTTGTCGAACTAGGAAACCTCAATGAGGCACTAAAAGCAGCGAAAAAAGCAGTTGACCTATTTGATGCTCTGCCTGATTCTCCTTATAAAAAATTAAGTGAAGAAACGTATCATAAAATTATGGCTTTAAACGGTGAAACTCATGATTGATGCTCATATTCATCTTGAGCAATATGAAGCTAAAAAGCTTCCAGCCCAAATCGAAAATTGGCAAGAAGCTGGGGTTAAGGGAGTCATTGCCGTTTCCAATGATCTTCCCTCCTCCTACCGGACGCTTGAACTACAAGGGAAATTTCCGAACTTTGTCCATGCTGCTGTTGGATTTCATCCTGAACAACCACTACCATTGGAACAGGATTTTGTTGAATGGGAGCGATTAGTACAGATTGAAAGGAAAAAGATTGTAGCAATTGGTGAAATTGGTCTACCTCATTACAATCTTGAAAAGCTTCCAGTTTCCCTAGAGCACTATAGTGATTTATTAACCCGTTGCCTTGAGGTTGCTGCTTTGCACCAGCTACCTGTTGCACTCCACGCTGTTCATGATAAGGCAGAAATGGTATTTGACCATTTGCAGGACAAACAAATAACTGAAGCCCATTTTCATTGGCTAAAGGCACCTGAAGATGTGATAAACAAAATTGTTAAAGCTGGCTATTTTATTTCTGTTACACCTGAAGTTTGCTACCGTTCCCGTGATCAAATGCTAGCGAAACAAGTTCCGCTTTCCCAACTTTTAATCGAAACCGATGGGCCATGGCCATATGAGGGAGAGTTTAAAAACCAATCAACCTCACCCTTATTTTTACGCAGTATAGTGAGTCAACTTGCTACTTTATTTAGCCAAGATATTCAAGAGTTGAAAGAACAACTCATGTTAAATTCAATTCATTGTTACAGGAAATAAAAAGTACTTTAACATGAACCAGATTTTTTGATATCATACCTAAAGAAACAGCATTAAATGAAACAGGTGAAGAAATTGGATTATCAAGTGTTACTTTATTACAAATACATCGAAATCGATGACCCACAGGCTTTTAGAGATACGCATTTTGAAGTTTGTACAGAGCTTGGATTAAAAGGTCGAATCCTTGTCGCAACAGAAGGAATCAACGGTACGGTTTCAGGTACTGTTGAGCAAACAGAAAAATACATGGAATATATGTTAAATGACTCTCGTTTTTCTGACATGGTATTTAAAATTGAAAAAAGCGAAGGCCATGCTTTTAAGAAACTAAAAGTAAAGGTCAAACCAGAGATTGTGAATTTAAATCTTGAAGAAGACTTAAATCCTAATGAAATCACTGGAAAGCATCTTCCTCCAAAGGAATTTCTTGAAACGATGCAAAATGAGGATGTCATCATCCTTGATGCACGTAATACGTACGAATACGATCTTGGTCATTTTAGAGGAGCAATTCGCCCTGATATTGAAACTTTCCGTGAACTGCCAAAATGGGTAGAGGAAAATTTAAGTGAGCACAAGGATAAGAAAATTTTAACTTATTGTACAGGCGGCATTCGTTGTGAAAAATTTTCTGGTTTCCTTGTGAAAGAAGGATTCAAGGATGTTTCTCAGCTTGAAGGCGGCATCATCACTTACGGTTATGACCCCGAGGCAAAGGGTGCGCTTTGGGACGGAAAATGTTATGTGTTTGACGAACGTATTTCTGTACCTGTTAATCGAACCGGTGAGGAAACAGTGGTTGGGAAATGTTTTCACTGTGGAAAGCCGGAGGAACGCTATGTGAAATGCGGAAACCCCGAGTGCAACAAACATCTTCTCCTATGTGAAGACTGTGAGCATGAGCATTACAGATCCTGCAGCCAAGAATGCAAGGACCACCCTCACAATCGTTATGTAAAAGAAAATCAATTGGTGTAACTTGATAACTGCTCAGCGAATACTGAGCAGTTTTTTTGTTCCTTACTTTCCGATCTCCTCTGAGGTAAAAAACACTTTCCCTTGTTCTTTTTCTTGTGCTGCTTTGTACATCGCTTTTGCAACGGTTTTTCCTTCAACTGCCCGATATTTTCGGAGGGGACCTACGAATAGAAACTTCAAGCCCTTGAACAATACAGCTGCTAATTCTTCTCCTAGGCGATATTCGTCCCTATTTCCAAGAAGAAGAGAAGGGCGAAAGATAGAAAGAGTGTCGAAGGCTAGTTTCTGAACATTTTCCTCAAGTTCCCCTTTTATCCTTGGGTAAAATATTTTAGATTGTTTGTCAGCATTCATGGCACTGACCACTAAATAATGTGTTGCACCCATCTCCTTCGCAATTCTCCCTATCTCAACTGGATAATCGACATCAATTTTATACATCGCTTCTTGTGTCTTCGCCTTTTTAATCGTTGTTCCTAAACATACAAACACATCATCAACCGCAAAATACTGTTTATATTCGTCAAGGCGGTCAAAATCAACGACTACCTCTGTTAATTTTGGATCTTTTATCTCAAGGGGTCTGCGAACGATGGCATATACTTTTTTATAATTAGAAGAATCTAGTAACAGCTGTAAAAGTTGATTTCCTATTAACCCTGTCGCCCCTGCGATTAATGCTGTTTTCCGTTCCACTTTGCCTACTTCCTTTCATTATAAAAACGGATCTATTTCATCTTAAATATAACGTATTTAAATCATTTATACTTAGTATTATTTACAGACATACAACAATGGGTATAAAGCACCATATATATTCAACATTTCCTTCCAAAAATTTCATTTATAGTAAGCAAAGTTCTTGAATCTGTATTATAATAGAAGTACCTATTGTCGAACTATTTAATATATTGTAAAACTTTATTACTACTTTTGGTCGAAGGTGAGCTATGGAAATTACCAAACACTTATTATTTAATCTTTCATTATTAATCATTCTTTCTTTTATCGGATTAATATGGTTTGAACGAAAACGAAACCTAACCCTTTCAAAACGGGAAGCCTATTTAGGATTAGTTGGATTAATTTTGGTTTGCTTTCTATTTTCCTATAAGCCTACCCCTGTTTTCTATTTTGACCTTCGGCTTTTACCTGTTTTAATCGGAGGTCTATATCTTGGACTTGGTCCGATCTTATGCTTAACGGTCATTATAATTAGAGGAATCTATGGAATCAACTTTGGATTTTATGCAACAATTCTCCTTTACTTACCATTAGCTCTCATCTTATGGAAGCTTTACCCATGGTTCTGGAAACAGCATTCAATGAAACGTGTATGCATATCAGTCATTATGACCTTAATCTTATCGTTCTTTACAGCGACAGCTCTTTTATTTTCGAAGCCAACCATCAATACGGTTGATGCTTGGTTCGCCTATTTAGTTATTCCAGCAATTGGTTTGGGCATTATGTCCTATTTAACCGAGTTTTTCCGGAATAATCTTCAAATGCGACAAACAATTATAAAATCAGAAAAACTTCATGCAGTCGAGCAATTAGGTGCTGCGATCTCCCATGAAATTCGAAATCCTTTAACAGCAGCAATGGGTTTTGTACAGCTGTTAATGTCAAATACCCTCCCCCGCCATAAACAAAAGGAGTACCTATCTATCATTAAGGAAGAATTAGGGTCTGCTGAACGGGTTATTCAGGATTATTTGACTTTTTCAAAACCAGCATTTGAAACAGTGGAATTGATTCAAATAAAACGCGAATTGCAACAGGTTATCTCGATCATACGGCCAACCGCGAATCAGAACTCCGTGGAAATCATTACAGATTTTGCTTTAATTGGTTCAATCAAAGGTGACCGCCAGAAGTTTCACCAGTGCTTCATTAATGTCATGAAAAATGCAATCGAAGCTATGCCAGGTGGCGGACAATTATATATTGAAACGGGTTATGACCGTTCAGATGTGAGCATTATCATAAGAGATACAGGTATGGGCATGACGAGGGAACAGATTGACCGACTTGGTGAACCCTATTACTCCACAAAAGGACCAAAAGGAACGGGTCTAGGGATGATGGTCGTCTACAGTATTGTAAAAGCGATGAATGGCACGATTCGTGTTTCAAGTACAGTTGGAGAAGGAACCGAATTCTTTTTCCAATTTCCTTCCGTCCTTTCCGTAGATGACCCCCACGAGTAAATCGTGGGGTTATTTTTATTTGCAGCATCATAACCTTTTCTTATCTCATTTCATAATCTTTTTATCATTTTCTTATGTAAAATTTTACTATAAAATGAAAGGTATAAAGTGTACTGGGGGTTACAAGATGGATATAAAAAAGGAAGTGAAAAAGCAATTTGGTCGGAGCGCTGCATCTTACGTAACAAGTGAAGGACATCGTAAAGGTGGGGATTTACAAACATTGGTTGCAATGGCAGATGCCCAAGGAACGGAACTGGCACTTGATATTGCTACTGGTGGTGGACATACTGCGAATGCCTTCGCGCCCTTTGTTAAAAAGGTGATTGCTTTTGATTTAACACCCGAAATGTTAGCTGCCGCTCAAACGTTTATCAAAGGAAATGGCCATGATAATGTTGAATTTGTTGAAGGCGATGCTGAAAAACTACCATTCTCAGATGAGACATTCGATATCGTATCATGCCGGATCGCACCTCACCATTTTCCTAACATTACAAGCTTCGTAAGCGAAGTATCACGGGTAATAAAATCAGGTGGACAGTTTTTATTGGATGATAATGTTGCTCCCGAAAATGATGAATTCGATGCGTTTTATAATACGGTAGAAAAAAAGCGAGACAACAGTCATTTCCGTGCTTGGAAAAAATCAGAGTGGCTCCAAATGTTAGAAAAGGAAAGCTTTGAAATCCAAGAACTCTATCGCTTTGAAAAGACCTTTGAATTCGAGAGCTGGTGCAACCGCATGCATGTGTCAGATCAAGAAAAGGCAGAACTAAATGCCTACATGTTACACGCTCCAAACAACATCAAACAGAAGTTTCGAATTCAAATTACGAATCATACCATCATATCCTTTCAAGGAGAAGCAGTTGTGCTAAAGGCGACAAAATTATAAAAAAGTGGGGCATCCCCCACTTTTTTATAAATCATAACAATGATTCAGAGGTCCACTGCCCTTTCCAAGGTCCAGTCCCGCTTCTAATGCTCCTGTAATATAACGTTTTGCCTCTTGTATACTTGATTTTATATCTAAGCCAGCAGCTAAGTTACAAGCAATGGCTGAGGATAGTGTACAACCTGTGCCATGGGAATTTGGGTTATCGATACGACTTCCCGGGAACCATGTAAATTCCCCATTGCTATATAAGAGATCGTCTGCTGTATCCTCAAGATGACCCCCTTTAACTAAAATCGCACCCTTATACATTTCGGATAATTTTTGAGCCGCCACTTGCATGTCTTCCTTCGTCCGAATCTCCATTCCACAAAGGGCTTCAGCCTCATGAATATTCGGTGTAATAATGGTCGCAAGAGGGATTAATCTCGTAATGAGGGCATCCATTGCTGATTCACTCAATAGTCTGCTACCGCTTGTTGATATCATGACCGGGTCTACCACAATATTTCGAGGTTGATATTCCTCTATTTTCTCCACGATTTTGTTAATAATTTCAGGTGAGGACACCATCCCTATTTTTACACTATCCGGAAAAATATCAGTCATTATGCAATCAAGCTGTTGGCCAACAAATTCAGGAGTGGAATCAAGCACGCCATATACCCCTGTGGTATTTTGAGCGGTCAGAGCCGTAATGGCACTCATCGCATACATTTTATGAGCAGTGATTGTTTTGATATCCGCTTGAATTCCCGCACCCCCACTACAGTCAGAGCCTGCAATCGTTAGGACCTTTTTCATGTTAATTTCCCCTCCTTACCATCTCAGTTGAAAGTTCTCGCAATTCTTTAGTGGCTGTAGTGATATCGGACTGTGCAAAGATTGCAGACACAACAGCGACTCCATCTACCCCACTTCCAGCCAAGTCTAAAACATTCTCTTTGTTAATTCCTCCAATGGCAACGATTGGAATCGAAACGCTTCTGCAAATTTCTCGGACAGTTTCAAATGCCATCGGCTCCGCATCCAGCTTTGTGTTTGTCGGAAAGACAGACCCTATCCCGAGATAATCCGCACCTGCTTTTTCAGCAGCAATGGCTTGTTCCACAGTTTGAGCCGATACCCCAAGAATTTTATCCGTTCCAATTAACTCACGGACTTTTTCAACAGGCATATCCCCTTGGCCAACATGCACACCATCTGCATCACATGCTAGTGCAATCTCGACATTGTCATTAATCACAAATGGAACATGATAAAAAGCAGTTAGCATTTTAAGTTCGATTGCTTCCTGTAAAAACTCATCATAATCGAGTTTTTTTTCTCTTAGTTGCAGAAAAGTAATGCCACCTTGTAGCGCTGCTTCTACTTGCTCGATTAAAGTCTGATTGCCTGTCCAGGCACGGTCTGTTACTGCGTATAATAGCATTTCATTTTTATCGACTTTCAATGTTCATCCCACCTTGGAGTAGTGTATAATCTAATTTGCTTATCGTATCAATCAAATAGGTTCGAAATGATGAGGTGCCCCCATTTAGTTCTTCAACTTTTTGATGTGCCAGTTCTCCGCAATACCCCATCGCGCTCACCGCAGCGGCCGTGCTCTTTAAAATTTCCTGAGGATTTGCACCACAATAAGCAGCCACTACCGCTGAAAGCATGCATCCCGTTCCTGTAATTTTAGACATCATTGGATGACCATTTCTGATGACAAAAGCATCTTCCTGGTTTGCAACAATATCAATAGCACCTGTGATTGCAATAACCGCATCTGTTTGTTTGCTTACCCTTTTCGCAAATTGAACCATTTCATTTATATTTCCTTCATTCATGACATCCTCATCGGCTGCATCCACACCTTTTGTATGGCCACTACCAGCATGAACGGTTTTTATCTCTGATAAATTCCCTCGGATTACAGCAAACTTTACTTCGTTTAAAAGGCGATAGACCGTATCCGTTCTTAGGCTCGATGCCCCTGCCCCAACCGGGTCTAAAACAACAGGATGACCCAATTGATTTGCAGCTTTTCCTGCTAATATCATCGATTCAATCGTTCGTTCATTCAATGTTCCAATATTAATGACCAGCGCGTTACAAATACTTGTAATATCCGCCACTTCCTTTGGATCGTCAGCCATAATCGGTGAACCTCCACAAGCAAGCACAATATTTGCAACATCATTTACCGTCACATAGTTTGTAATATTATGTACAAGCGGTGTTTTTTCTCTTACATTTTTGATGATTTGCTCAAACATTGTTTCTCCTCCTAAATAAAAATGCGGTATACCTGAAAAAGATATACCGCATGAATACACATACTTACTATATTCCCTACGTTGGCATTATCCAAATCAGGTTAAGGGTCAAAGCTACGTTTCGCTTACTCTCAGCCCACATGTGTGAGCTCCCCTATTTATATTTAATTGTTTTTATTATACCATACGAAAAAAATCTGTCATTAAAATGGTTTATTGCTTTCGTCACAACAATAGTGTACGTTACATAGTATAAAACAAATACTGTATGTCATATAGTAATAAAAAATGAGGTGGGTGAATGAGTAACTTATTAAACTCATTAATGACTGAACTTAGAAGAGGAACATTGACACTGGCGGTTTTAAGTCAATTACGAACCCCGCAATATGGGTATTCCCTTGTTCAATTATTAGAGGGTTCGGGAATTTCGATTGACCAAAGTACCTTATATCCCTTGCTTCGCAGACTTGAAAAACAGGAATTGGTCACAAGCAGTTGGGATACGTCTGAAAGCAGACCCCGAAAATACTATGTTTTAAGTGAATACGGGCTCGAGATTTTTTTACAGTTAAAAAAGGAGTGGATTCAAAGTTCAAAAGAGCTATATAGCTTGCTAGAGGGAGAGGAAGATTATGAATCTGATTGATATCTATATTCAGGAGGTAACAAGAAGACTTCCTGAAAAAATGCGTGACGATATCGCACTTGAACTAAGGTCGACCATCGAGGATATGTTGCCAGATGATTACAATGAAGCAGATGTAAAAACTGCACTCGAGAAATTAGGGAGCCCTGTAAAATTGGCTAACAATTATCGAGAGCGACCAATGTACCTTATTGGTCCACGTTATTTTGACGTGTATGTAAACTTGTTAAAAATGATTGTGCCGATTGCCGCGGTTGTTGCATTCATCACGATGTTTGCAGAATATTTTATCGGGTACCAAAGTGGAGAATCGATTATTAATGTCGTTTTGGATATCATAGGCACTGGGATTTGGAGAATCATTGACGTTTCAATTCAAACATTCTTTTGGTTCACCATAGTATTTGCTGTTATCGAAAGAGTAGATAAAGGAAAAGATGACCAACCTCTAACAACTAGTCTTCAAAAATGGACTCCAGATGATTTGAAAAATATCACCTATATTCCTAAGAAAAAAGCAATTTCAAAATTTGAAGTATTTGGTGCCTTATTTTGGACGGCAATCTGGGCAACTCTTTATTTTTATGCCAATCAGCTTCTAGGTATCTACGAAGGCGGAAATAACGGTCTAGAATTTGTAACCCCAGCCTTAAATCAAGAGGTTTTGCTTACGTTTTGGCCGATCGTTGTAATTGTAATCGGATTGGAAATAGCATTAGCCCTTTATAAACTAATCAAAGGACATTGGACGAAAAGAATGGCTATCTTCAATACAATCTTTCAAGTATTTTCAACTATAATCCTTATCATCATCTTTTTAGATCCTAATATCTTAAACCAAGATTTTATCTCCTATATGACTGATTTATTTAATATCAGTGATAATCAGTTTAAAATATGGGTCATTGCCACTGTACTTGCTTCATTTATTGTTTCTGCAGCTATCTCTATATTTGATGGGATTCGCAAAGCCAATATACGATAATTTAGCTACAAGAAAACACGGGGATAGTTCCCATTATCTTCGCATTTTACCAAACTACCCTTCGCTCTACTTGATTAGTTGTCCTAATCTTTTTTCAGGATGCATATAGATGAGTAGTAGATATGGAAAAAGGAGTTTGGTGAGTTTGAATAAATTTTTAGCTGCGATTGGTATACTTTTTATCATATTCGTGACAGGCATAATTGAAGCGGATGATGTCTTTGAGTACAAAAATGCCATATCGGTCTCTGGCATGTCTTCTAACGAAGAAGTCACGGCAAATCCAGATGAGAAAATGATCGAAGGACTAGTTCCTGAATTGGAAATGCAGTTCGTTGACACGGAAATGGTGAATGGAAATAAAGTTGACATCTACCGCGAGTATGAGGTTTACCGCAATGAAGCAAATGAAGTGGTTAAAAAAGTGCCGACTGACAACTATGAGTATTTGGAGTATTGGAGATAGGAGTTTAGTATTGGCTAAACTCCTTTATTATTAACAACTCTCAACAAATCTAGTAAAGATACGCTTTGCAATTTCATCCCCTTGAACTGCCAAGCATTCCGGATGCCACTGAACCCCTAACACAAAAGAATGTCCCGTACTTTCAATTGCCTCAATAACTCCATCTGAAGCTACCCCAGATACATCAAGTGGGTATGGCACATGGCGAACAGCTTGATGGTGATAGGTATTCACCTTAAACTCTGCTGTCCCAGCCACTGATGCTAGTAAACTGCCTTCCTTCGCCTTTACATAATGGGCAAGATGATACCTTGTTGCTTTTTGAGAATGCTGAAGCAGTTGGGTCTCATGCTGTGAATAAATATCCTGATACATATCTCCTCCAAGCGCGATATTTAAGATTTGAATGCCTCGACAAATCGCAAGAATCGGCTTATCTGCTGCAAGCATCTCTTTAATTATCACCGGTTCCAATTCATCCCTTCCAGGTGAAATGGTCCCAAGCTTTGGATGGGGTTCTTCCCCAAATAGTGTAGGGTCTATATCCCCTCCCCCGGTTAAAAGGAGTCCATCTATTTTACTTACAAGCTGTGATACATCTTCGTCAATCCCGATTGGCAATATTACTGGAATGCCACCGGCTTGAATAACCGCTTGAACATAATCATTCGACAGAGTATGTTTAGAATCCAACTCAACATGTGAGGTAACACCAATAATCGGTTTATTCATGTGGATTCCTCCTCATTTTAATCATATTTCATCCATATAATCGGCCAATGAATAGAGAGTGTTACCATTGCGACCTATAGTCGTTTTTGCAGTAACCAACGATTGTAAAATGGCTTCCTCTGTCGCATCAGCCGTTGCTAAGAATACTTGATCAAGGTCATCTTCATGTACGGCTTTAAATGTTTGTAATGTGTTATGGTTGTCATGACTAATTTTGTTAGCAGTTGAAAAGCCAATGAAAACATCCCCACTTCCATTCCCAATAAATGATCCTGTTCTGCTAAGGCCCACTGAAGCACGCTTGATAATTCGTTTTAATTGGCGTGAGGTCACAGGTAAATCGGTTGCGATTATAATCATAATAGAGCCTTTGTCACCATCCGATGTTGTAACAGGAAGCTTGGTTTTAATCATTGGACCTACATGTTTGCCATTCAGGCGGAACTGATCTAGGTCACCAAAGTTCGAGAGCACCAATACCCCAAGAGTGTAAGTACCATGCGGGTATGTAAGGATCCTCGATGACGAGCCAATTCCCCCTTTTAATCCAAAACATTTCATGCCCATGCCGGCTCCGATACTTCCCTCCTCATAATGAGTTGTTGCTGTTTCCAGCGCTTCACGGACATGATTTGCTGTGATGGACTGGTTTCGAATATTATTTAAAAACATATCATTGCATTCACCAACGACAGGATTTACAGTTCCAGTAGTGTCGCCAATTTCTTTATTTTGCGCTAAGCTATAGCCGATAAGATGATCTGCAACCACCCCCGCACTCAATGTATTTGTCAGAAGAATCGGCGTTTCAATCGTGCCAAGCTCATCGATTTGTAGAGTCCCCATCGTCTTCCCGAACCCATTCATAGCATATGAGGCAGCAACGACTTTATTGTTAAAAATATTTTGTTCATGCGGGATAATCGCTGTCACCCCAGTTTGGATTTCACCCTTTGATATTGTGGAGTGACCAACTTTCACCCCTTTGACGTCCGTGATTTTGTTGAGTGAACCTGTTGGTAAAGTACCAATTTGGATACCGTAATCTCGTAATCTTTTTTGCATATTCAAATACCCTTTCCCGATTATTGTTTGTTATCAGTATAGGCTAGATGGGCAGGGATGAGTACAGGGTTAAAAGAGATTGTTTGCTTATTTGAAGTTGGGGTATTATGTTTTGGGGGGGGATGGGTTTGGGGACTTGCGTGGTTGTAT
>NZ_JBALOV010000054.1:0-22438 GCF_036965045.1 Bacillus sp. JJ1533
AATTATTTTGATAAAATAATTGAATCCCGCTTTTTTATATTTGCATCTTCCTTTGGGGAAACTTAATATGGAAGTTATATAAGAAAAATAGGATTTCACTATTTTTACAATAATTTTAATTACCTTTTATGATAATATGAAGAGTACATATTAAATTGCTATGGAGTATGTTGATTGAATGAAGTAAAAGGAGCCAACATGAGTAGTTCAGTTGTTTTTCAAAATGTAACAAAAAAATATAAAATGTATCGGAAGACTTCCGATAAATTATTGGATATTGCCCTGCCAAGCGGATACGGGAAAGACTTTTATGCGCTTCAGGATGTTAGCTTTAAAACTGAAAAGGGAGATGTCATCGGGGTTATCGGTATCAATGGCTCTGGGAAATCGACATTATCTAATTTAATTTCAGGCGTCATCCCTCCAACTGACGGGAATATTGATATAAATGGGCAAGTTTCGTTGATCTCAATTGCAACAGGGCTGAATAATCAACTTTCAGGAAGAGAAAACATCGAGCTTAAATGTTTAATGCTGGGATTCTCGAAGCAGGAAATTGCCGATATGATGCCTGAGATAATTGATTTTGCAGACATTGGTGATTTTATTGACCAACCTGTTAAAAAGTATTCAAGTGGGATGAAGTCACGCTTAGGTTTTGCGATTTCCGTTACCATTGATCCAGACATTCTAGTCATAGACGAAGCCCTCTCTGTGGGAGATAAGACATTCGCTGATAAAAGCTTGGCCAAAATGAATGAGTTTAAAGAACGGGGAAAGACAATCTTTTTTATCAGTCACTCAATTGGTCAAATTAAAGAGTTTTGTCAAAAGGCACTTTGGCTAGAGGCCGGAGAAATCAAAGCATATGGAACGATTGAAGAAGTAGTTCCCCAATACGAAAAATTCATTAACGATTTCAAGAAGATGTCTAAACAAGAGCAAGAGGAATATAAGAAAAAACTAAATGAACGAAGAAGTAAGAAAAAAGACGATGTTGCTGTCAAGGAACAAGAGGATAACGACAATAACAACGACAATAACGACGAGACAAAGAATAACCAAAATCAAAAAGTTGAGGCTAGGCAAAGAAGCTCATCTAATCATGCGAAAAAACATAAACGTAGGAAGAGTAAGTTTTGGCTAATTGGAATTCTCTTTGTTGCTTTACTTGGTACCGGAATTGCATTGGGATGGGATAAGTTAATGGCCACGAATCAGCCCGCCCAGGTACCTAAAGTTCAAAATGAGGTTACTGTCGAACAGGAGCCACCTAAAATAAATACAGAGGAAGTACAAGAGCCCGATATCATAGAAGAGAAACTAGATCTGCGATATGTAAATGTACCTGCCGCCAATGTTCGAGATATGCCTGAGTTAGCGAATAGCAATCGAATGTCCATGGTCTATTTCGGTCAACCTATATTGGTTCTAGAAGTTAAAAAGGATCCTGTTGAGGATATGAATTGGTTGAAGTTCATGATTCAGGACGACATCGAGGTATGGTTGAGTGAGGATGTTGTAACAACGTTTGATGAGCATGTTGACGAAGATGAATTAATCGGAAAAGTAGGCACACAGTTTAATTTGGATTTATCCAATGTAGATGAGCTATTTACGACAGATGAGGAGTTTTTGGAAGAGGAAGAATCAACTACATATACCTTTGACCAAGATGGTTATCTTTCTGAAGTTTCTTATAGTCTTCCTAACTCTGCTTACGCAGATGCAATTGTGTCTAATATGGACGAGCCACATCTTATAAATGACGAGCAAACGATGCTTTTGTATCATGGAAAAAAGTATGATTTTGTCTTTTACGCGGTTAATTCAAGCCAATTAAACACATTGGTTGTTCGTCCCGTTATACAAGACAAGGAAGCAGTGGTAGAGCTAGATTTGATTGATGAAAATGAAGAATCAGAGGAGACTCAAGTATCAGACGTAACTGGTACTGATTCTTCATCAAGTTCAAACGAAACGGAGCAAGTTACAGCGACACCGACTCCTCCGAGGCAGGAAGAGAAGCCGAAGCAGACTACGCCAAAGCCAACTTCTTCACCGAAAAAAACGGAGGAACCGACTAAACCTAAGCCAAAGCCGAAGCCTGAGGAACCTAAGGAGCCTGAGCAACCAGCTGAGCCAACACCAGCGCCAACTGACCCTCCTGAAGAACCGGTCGTTCCAGAGGAACCAACACCAGATCCGACGACACCGTCGGAACCTTAAAAAAACTGACACTAAATGGGGCGTCCCGAAGCCGAAACTTCAACTTTGGGATGCCTTTATATTTTTACAAAGGCAGAGGATAGAATGAAAGAAGTTATAAAACTTATTGCAGAATTAGTAAATACTTGTCATGATATATTGCTGGATATTACAGAACATCTAGGATTAAATCTCACGGATAAAGACCTTCATTTTTGGGTCATTGGAATAATCGGGATTTTTGCATTTGCGATTGTCCAGGTAAGTTTTAGATTTCTTGCGAAGTATAGTATCACGGCTATATCCTTCATCTATACGGCAACAATGGTAGTGATAATTGTTTTTGCGATTGAAATCCAGCAGCACATAACAGGGAGAGGACAAATGGACTTCATTGATGCTGTTGTTGGTCTATGGGGATTCCTATTATTGTTTGCTATCTATGCGATTATAAGGTTGCTGGTTTTGGGTCTGAAAAAATGGATACAGGCCGGCAAAAATAAAAAACGGCGTACAACTAGATATAAGGGTTAGTGAAGGCGTGGTGAGTTTTATTTTGACTAAAAAAATAAAAGTAATGTCAGTGTTTGGAACGAGGCCAGAGGCGATCAAAATGGCTCCTCTCGTCAAAGAACTCGAGAAATATCCTGACCAAATCGAATCAATTGTGACGGTTACGGCTCAACATCGGCAAATGCTAGATCAGGTGTTAGAGATTTTTGAAATAACACCAGATTATGATTTAAATATTATGAAGGATCGTCAGACGTTAGTGGGTATAACAACTCGTGCACTTGAGGGGCTTGATGAGGTTATTAAGAATGTAAAGCCTGACATTGTGCTCGTGCACGGGGACACATCTACGACATTTGTTGCGAGTCTTGCAGCTTTATATAACCAGGTAAGAGTGGGGCATGTTGAAGCGGGTCTTCGCACATGGGACAAGTATTCTCCGTTCCCAGAGGAGATGAACCGCCAGCTAACAGGAGTGATTGCAGATCTTCATTTTTCTCCTACGAAAAAGTCCTATCAAAACCTGGCCAATGAAAATAAGAAAGAGGACACGATTTTCATTACAGGGAATACAGCGATTGACGCGTTAAAAACGACGGTAACAGATAGCTACCAAAATGAAGTGCTTGAAAAGCTAGGCGACGATCGTCTGATCTTACTTACAGCTCACCGTCGTGAAAACTTAGGAGAGCCAATGAGAAATATGTTCCGTGCGATTAAGCGACTTGTGACGGAGCATGAGGATGTTCAGGTGATTTACCCAATGCATATGAATCCTGCCGTTCGTGAAGTGGCTGATGAAATTTTAGGAGATGACAACCGAATTCATCTAATTGAGCCACTTGGCGTATTAGACTTCCATAACTTTGCTTCAAGAGCGCATATCATCTTAACGGATTCTGGCGGCGTGCAGGAGGAAGCACCTTCACTAGGTGTTCCTGTCCTTGTTTTAAGAGACACGACAGAGCGACCAGAGGGTATTGAGGCAGGTACCCTAAAACTAGCTGGAACCGATGAAGAAACAATCTACAAAATGGCGTATGAGCTATTAAATGACAAAGAAGCCTATGAGAAGATGGCACATGCATCAAACCCATATGGAGACGGACATGCGTCACATCGTATCGTTCAAGCTATCTTATATCATTTTGGAAAGAATGATACAGCACCTGAACCCTTCCAATAAACAATCTTATTTAACTAAATTAATAATCTAGAAATGTGAAGTGACCCCCTAAGTTGGATTATGTATCCATCTTAGGGGTTTTTTATTTGAAAAGGTTGTTATAAATCTCTGGATAGAGTAGAGAATAATTTGAAATATTTTACATGAATGGTTTACCAAGATTTTCAAAACCTAATAACAAAATGCCATTAAGTAGGTGGATATCCATGAGTAAAAGAATTCTTAAAATCGTTATCGCCATAACAATGAGCGCTACACTGTACGGCTGTGCCACAAAACAGCCCGAGCCATTTGCTGATGACCAACCGCAAATCTCAAAAAATAGACAACGAACACTGACAGCTGATGATCCTAATAACAGTCTGCTCACAGCCCAAACGACCCCACTGCCTTTCGAGGATTTCAAGGAAAGATGGAACGCTCTGACGGATGCGCAAATGTCCAATCTCTATATCAAAGAATTGGAAAAGGTCACTACAGAAGATAATCACTATTACAAAGCAAACTTAACCAATCAGATTCAATTGTACGTTTACGTGAATGAAAATCATGTCGTAAAGTTAGAAGTCTTAAGCGAAGGAAAATCACAAGCAGTCATCAGTGCTATGCTCGCGAGCTGGAGTCAGGTCATCAACATCTTTCATTCAGAGCTTGAAATGCAGGATGTCGATTACTTATTTGGGCAAATTGGAGTCGGGCCGAATTTGGATCTATCAAATGTACACTCCAAATCAATTGAACATCTTGGAAAGAAGTATGAAATCGAAGTAACCGAAAATGGCTACCGATTCGCTGCCTTAGCAGAAACAACACAACCAGAATAAGGAGACGCATATGAAACGACTTCTCATCATTGTATTACTCACACTAGTATTGCTTCCCTTACCTTTCATTAAAAACAACCAAACAAATGCCTTAACCGGGCTTTTTAATATGTCCTATATTTTCTTCGGCGACCCAATTAGCTATGTCAAACAGGTTGACAAAACAAAGGGAAGCCTCCATGTAGTTTCGCCAAACTACTTTGATGTTACACCTGAAGGAAACTTGGATGTAACGTGGAAGTTAAAAACCTCCTTCATCAATGAGATGCATAATCGCGGGATAAAAGTTGTTCCTTTTCTCGCTAATCATTGGAATGCCTCGGCGGGTATCAATGGATTAAATAACCGTCAGCAATTGGCAAAGGACATTGCCGCCGCGATTGAAAAATACAATCTAGACGGGGTCAATGTTGACATTGAGGGTGTCAATCATAACTACCGGGATGCTCATACGGACTTTATTCGCCTGCTTCGAAGCTATATTCCTGCTCATAAGGAGGTATCAGTGGCGGTTGCTGCAAACCCGAATAACTGGAAAACGGGTTGGCATGGTTTTTATGATTACAAAGCTCTTTCAGACCATGCTACCTATTTGATGATCATGGCCTATGACGAAAGCTGGGAGTCTCCAGATAGCCCGGTAGGTCCGGTCTCAAGCATCCAGTTTTTTGAACAATCGATTCAATATGCGATTAATCAAGGAGTACCTAAAAGTAAAATCGTTGCCGGTCTTCCTTTTTACGGAAGGATGTGGAAGCTGGATGGTCCGACAGAAGAGGGGGTAGGTATTTATGGAAAGGGGCTGTCGAGTACACATGTCCAGCCACTTGTCGATCGATTCAATGGCTCGATCAATTTTGACGCTAACACCCAATCCTCTTACGCGAAGTTTACTGTCCCAGCAGGTCAAAGTGCATTTGTAGGAAGCACGAAATTAACGCAAGGAAACTATATCATTTGGTTTGAAAATGAGAACTCGATCACAGCAAAACTGCGTCTTCCAAAGCAATACGGGATAAAAGGTACCGGTTCGTGGGCGTTATATCATGAAACACCTGATACGTGGGATTATTACACAGCAGCATTGAATTGGGGAGAACCGGAAAAAGCTGTCACCCAACAAGGCTTTGGAACGGGGCAAATGGCGATCACGAAAACGTCTGTTAATATGCGGAACAGCGCTTCACTAGCTGGTCAAGTCATCCGTTCTTTATCAATGAGTACCCCTTTAAAAATTACAGGTCAATCGGTAACAGCGGATGGCTATGAATGGATTCCCGTCCAGACTTTAAACGGCTCAAAGGGCTATGTCGCATCAAGCTACATAAACAAATTCCGTTTACAAGAGCTTTACGGTGACAATCGCTATCAGACAAGTGTTCTCGTATCGAGTGAGGGCTGGGAAGAAACTTCTAATGTCGTCGTTCTAGGTAGAGGGGACATCCCAATTGATGCTTTAACCGGAAGTGTGCTTGCCATCAAACATAAAGCGCCTCTGTTATTAACGAGAAGCACAAAAATCCCAGAAGAAGTCCGTACAGAATTAGAAAGATTGGGGCCAAACACGGTTTATATCCTTGGAGGAGAAAGTGCAATATCTGCCTCTGTAGAATCTGAGCTAAAAAAGGCGGGCTATTCAGTAAAGCGGATTGCAGGAAACACGAGATATGAAACATCGACAAAGGTAGCGTCTGAAGTTGGAACATCAAGCGAAATTATCGTAACGACAGGGAAAGATTCTCCAGATGCGTTAGCCATTGCACCATACGCAGGACTCAAGCAATTCCCGATTATTCTGACAAAGAAGGATTACATCCCTGAGGAAGTCGCGACCTTTATCAATGGAAAAAATATCAGCAAGGCGACCATTATCGGAGGAGAAGCAGCGGTTTCTAAGAGTGTCGAAAATCAGCTTAAGAACCTTGGTATACCTAATATAGAAAGGGTTTCCGGACAGAATCGATATGAAACAAGTACAAAAATCGCAACAAGGTATAAAAGTGTTCTAAACCTATCAAGTCTTTATTTTGCAAGTGGAAAAAGCTATATCGATGCCTTACCAGGGTCTCCACTCGCAGCACTTGGAAAGTCACCGATTATCTTAGTGAACAACACGACCACCTTAGATCCGTCTGTCCAAACATTCTTAACAACAGAGCTAACGACAACACCAGATATTCACATCATCGGTGGATATAGCGTCCTAACCGAAAGGACAAGACTTAATATCTTACAACAGCTAAAATAGGTGAAAAAATGGTAAAACGATATGTCATCGGAGGGATCATTGTGACAGCTGCAATGCTGTTCCTCCTCATGGTTTTAAAAGAGGAACCGATAACCGACCAACAAGCACTTAAAATAGCGGAGGAAAACCATCAGGTAAAAAGATGGCTTGAACAACAAACAACACCGTATCCGAAAATTGCAAGCACTGAATTACCGAAAAACAGTGATATAAAAAAGAGTGTTACGAAAAGTACGGGAGATTGGGTTGTAACCTTTCATTCATCGACAGGGCAGAATCCAATGGTATTAACGATGTCCATCGATGAAAAAAGGGGTGAGGTCACCTCCGTTACAGAAGAGGATCGAGTCATTGTGTTATTTAAAGAAAATGTGGATCAAGAAATCATCGAAGAATCAAATGGTACAGTACTTGAGGTTGCGGATGAACTTCCAATTGCATCTGCAACCATCCCTACTGAAGAGGTTGATCACCTAAAAGACCACCCTGAAATTGAAGTGGTTGAAGATGACCAGCTCCTCACCATTCATCAGCAAACCCAGGACTGGGGTATCAAAAAAGTGAAAACAGCCTCTGCTTGGAGTTCGAACCTGACGGGGAAAGGAATAAAAATTGCGGCCATTGATACGGGTATCGATATAGACCACCAGGATTTAAAAATCTCTGGAGGTGCTTCCTTCGTCGATTATACAAATTCATATGATGATGACAATGGGCACGGAACCCATGTTGCAGGCATCATTGGTGCAAAAAACAATTCAGTTGGAACAGTCGGAATCGCATACGATTCCTCAATCTATGCGGTAAAAGTTCTGGACAACGAAGGATTAGGCTACCTTTCTTCAATTATCCAGGGGATTGACTGGGCGATAACTAATCAGATGGATATTATCAATCTAAGTATCGGTGCAGAGAAACCATCTGAGGTTCTTGAGATGGCGGTTAACAAAGCATATCAAAACAATATCCTTGTGGTTGCATCAGCGGGGAATCTAGGAGAAATCCCACAAACAAATACAATTGAATACCCAGCGAAATATGATTCAGCAATAGCTGTTGGGGCTGTAGATGAGAACCTAAAGCATGCCTCCTTTTCATCAACAGGGAAAGAGCTTGAAGTGGCAGCACCTGGAGAAGACATTAAAAGTACCTATAAGGATAATTCATATGCAATCATCTCCGGAACATCAATGGCGGCTCCTTATGTTTCCGGTAACCTTGCCCTTCTAAAACAAGCGAATCCAACTGCAAATGCCAAAGAATTAAGAAACATTCTTCAAAAAAATGTAGAGGATCTTGGCGAATTTGGAAGAGACCAACGATACGGATATGGGTTCATCCAAAGCTCGGCAAGTGACTCCACTCATGGGCTGAATCGGTACGAAACAAGCGTCATGATTTCAAAAAGAGGCTGGCCGACTAACGCGAGGACAGTGATTCTTGCTCGAGGTGATGCTCCAACTGATGCACTTACAGGGAGCGTACTAGCGGTTAAACATAATGCCCCCATCCTATTAACCAGACCTAATACATTACCAAAGATTGTGCTAGACGAAGTAAAGAGGCTAAGGCCATCCAATGTTTTGATTCTTGGTGGTGAAATGGCTGTTTCAAAGGGAATTGAGACACAGCTACGAGGGATTGGATACAAGGTTAAACGAATCTTCGGGGACAACCGCTATGAAACTGCTTCACTCCTATCAAAAGAAGTTGGGGAATCAGAAGAGATCTTCATCGCCACTGGTGGAAATTCACCGGATGCTCTTTCCATTGCATCCTATGCAGGAATGATACAAGCCCCTATCTTATTGACAGGAAAAGGCGCGCTCCGACAGGAAACCATCGATTTTCTAAGGCAACATGCTATCAATAAGGTGACAATTATTGGTGGCCCAGATGTAATTTCGACCCAAGTCGTACATGAATTGAGGCGATTGGGGATTCCTAAAATGGAACGTATCTCCGGGATGAATCGATATGCGACGAGCGCCACAATCATTCATACTTATATGAAATCATTTACCGGTCCAATGTATGTATCGAGTGGAGTCAGCTTTGTGGATGCATTACCTGGAGCCGCATTAGCAGCAAAAACTTCCTCACCCATCGTTCTAGTTCATCCAAGATCTATCCCAAAAGAGATAGAAGAAATAATAAAAACATATGATCAAAGTAATCCACTTGCATTACGTTTCCTTGGCGGATACTCGATTATTGAAATAGAAACAAGAGCGAAGATGGAGAAAGTCCTCATTCATTAATATGGATTTAAAAGTCATAAAATGACCTCTCATCGAACAGATGAGAGGTTCCTTATCTTAGAAGGGAACTATGCAAACTTCTGAAAAAATCCACAGCCACTGCAGGCTCTTCCTATCTGTTGTTTCGTATCAGGATTTATGTAATAAATTTCATCATGTCCACAGACAGAGCATTCCATATAATGTAACACTTCGCGGGGGCCAAACACAATGTCAAGGATTAATTCGAAAGCCAAAGCAATCAAATCCCTTCTATCTAAAATTTTTTACAATATATCATATTAAATTCGAGAAAATAGACAGAATCTGTCTGTTCTGCAGAAAAAATTACTCGACATTAGAGATCGAAAAGTCATAATGTTCAACAAAAATCGACATAAAGTCACAGAGAAGAATGAGATAATTAGTTCAATTGGATGAGTGAATAGTCCGATTGACCACAATATGGTACAAACTTTTGTTGGGATTTTGTAGATATTTGTAAAATCGTTGTATATAATTACCTTTAGAACTTAGATAACCGAACATACTATAGGAGGACAAAATGGAAGAAACAATTAGTTTAAAAGAAATATTCCAGACAATTCGTAAGCGTCTTTGGTTAATCGTAATGATTGCGGCAGTAGCAGTGGCGACTGCTGGTGTTGTGAGCTACTTCTTTTTAACACCAGTCTATCAATCTTCTACTCAAATTCTAGTAAACCAAAAAACCTCGGATCAGCCATATTTAAATCAATCAGATATCAGAACAAATATAGACCTAATTAATACGTATAACGAAATCATTAAAACACCTGCTATTTTAGACCTTGTGAAGAAGGAACTTAACCTTACTGAAACACTAGGTGATCTTATCACAGTTGGAAACTCAAACAACTCGCAGGTCATGAAAATTACCGTTCAACACACAGATCCAAAGATGGCCGTAGATATTGCCAATACAACAGCAGATGTATTCAAAACAGAAATCGTAAAAATCATGAATGTCGACAATGTAAGCATTCTTTCACCAGCTGTGCTACCAGAAGATAATGCACCTGTAAAACCGAATCCGATGCTTAACATGGCAATAGCCCTAGTAGTTGGCCTTATGGCAGGTGTAGGACTTGCATTCCTACTTGAATACTTAGACAACACAATCAAAACAGAACAAGATATTGAAAAATTACTAGAGCTTCCGGTATTAGGTGCGATTGCACAAATTAACCTTGAGGAAGAAGCTAGACATCATAGTGAATCAAGCAAAAACCGAAGAGGAAGAGGTGATTCTCTTGGCGCGTAATAAATCAAAACGCAAACAATTTCAACAACAAAATCGTAGCTTGGTGACAATGTTGAATCCAAAATCGCCTATTTCGGAACAATACCGAACCATCCGTACGAATATCCAATTCTCTACGGTAGATGAAGAAGTGCAAACAATTATGGTGACATCCTCTGGCCCAGGAGAAGGAAAATCAACGACAACAAATAATATTGCCGTTGTCTTTGCACAGCAAGGGAAAAGAGTATTATTAGTGGATGCAGATTTACGTAAACCAACTGCTCATTATTCATTCCGTATTGATAACACGACCGGGCTAACAAATGTATTAACAAGACAGGATAAACTTGAACATGCCATACGAGTAACAGACCAGGAAGACCTCTATGTATTACCAAGTGGCCCAATCCCACCGAACCCTGCAGAATTACTCGGTTCAAGAGCAATGGACCATTTTTTGAAAGAAGTCAAAGATCTTTTCGATGTGATTGTCTTTGATACGCCACCTGTACTTGCGGTAACAGACGGTCAAGTATTAGCAAATAAGGTAGATGGTGTCGTAATGGTCGTTAGTAGTGGGAAAACAGAAACAGATGCAGCTATTAAGGCAAAAGAGACCTTAACGAATTCAAAGGCGAAGCTATTAGGTGTTGTCTTGAATAATATAAAAAGATCAGAAGGCCAATATTACTATTATTATGCTCAAAAATAAGAATCATAATTAAATAGAGTCGAAAAATAACCAAAAAGGAAATGTTTACGCTTTGTAAATATTTCCTTTTCGCTTTTTTTACAGTATTCGACAAATTTCACCCGTTTCGTTAATTATACTACTATGGTACTATTATGTTTGAAAGTAATTTTGTGGAATAATTTGTCGAAAAAAGTAAATGATAGAGGATCTGATTTTCAATGATTGATATACATTGTCATATACTCCCATATCTTGATGATGGGGCGAAAGACCTAGATGAAACATTTAAAATGGCAAAAAGCGCAGTTCAAGAGGGGATTACAACCATCATTGCAACTCCTCATTATAAAAAAAGAGAATATGAAAATTCAAAAGAAAAAATTCTACAGACGGTTGAGATGGTAAATAGAGAATTATCTCAAGCGAACATCCCCCTAACAATCTTACCAGGTCAAGAACCACGTATCGATGGTGAGCTCTTACAGGACTATCAGAAGGGTGAAATACTCTCTTTAAATAATGGTGGAAAATACCTATTTATTGAGTTCCCGAGCGGTCATGTACCTCGCTATTCGGAACAGCTATTGTTTGATCTTCAATTGAATGGACTTACACCAGTCATTGTCCATCCGGAGCGAAATAGCGAAATCATCGAAAACCCCGACATCTTATACAAATTAGTGAAAAATGGTGCATGCACACAAATCACGACATCCAGTGTGACAGGACATTTTGGGAAAAAGATTAAAAAGTTTACCATGGAATTAGTGGAGAACAACTTAACTCATTTCCTAGCATCTGATGCTCATAATCTATCAACTCGTCCGTTTCGTATGAAAGAGGCATTGGATGTACTAGTGAAAGAGTACGGAGTTGCTGTAGATTACTATTTTAGAGAAAATGCGGAGCTTTTAATAGTAGGAAAATCTGTCATTAGAGATACTCCAGAACGCATAAAGAAAAAGAAGTTTTTCGGAATCTTTTGATACTAATCATTTAAGTATTGTACATAGAAAAAAGGGGAAAGAGGGGCTAGTCTTGTCATATCGAAAAAGATGGGGATCGCTGGTTATTATTGATTCAATCATCGTTTTAACGGCTATTTACATTAGTTACTTTATTTTACACCCATATTTTAAGATTTTTACGAGCACTGTACTGCTGGTGAGCTCAATCACTTTATTAGTGGGTCACCATGCATTTGCGTATATATATCGTCTTTATAAAAGAGCCTGGGAATACGCAAGTATCGGGGAATTAATCAGTATTGCAAAGGCTGTTACCTTCTCGATTGTAACATTGGGAATCGTACAATTAGTAGCGATCGGACATATCTATGTCAGAGTTCTGATGCTCACATGGATGATGCATATCCTCTTTATTGGTGGTTCGCGGTTTTCTTGGCGAATATTCCGTGATTCATTTTATAAGGAATCAAAGGATAAAAAGAAAACTTTGATCGTGGGAGCGGGTGCAGCAGGTACTATGCTGGTAAGACAGCTCCATCAAAACCACGATCTGGACTTAAAACCAATTGCCTTTGTAGACGACGATGAAAAAAAGCAGAATCTTCAAATTTATAATCTGCCAGTTTTAGGTGGAATTAATAAAATAGAAGAAATCGTCAGGAACAAGAATATCGAAAATATCATTATTGCGATTCCTTCATTAAGTAAGAAGGAACTAAATGATATCTTTCAGGAATGTAGCAAGACGAAAGCAAAGACACAAATCATGCCATTAATTGAAGATGTCATGCTGGGGAATGTAACGGTAAATAGCTTCCGTGATGTCCAGGTGGAAGACTTA
Organism: Bacillus sp. JJ1533; assembly: GCF_036965045.1. Taxonomy (NCBI): domain Bacteria; kingdom Bacillati; phylum Bacillota; class Bacilli; order Caryophanales; family Bacillaceae; genus Bacillus; species Bacillus sp. JJ1533. The sequence goes on from NZ_JBALOV010000054.1 coordinate 13,008, forward strand.
CTTGGAAGAGAGCCTGTCAAACTAGATACAGAAAGTATCTCTAAATATTTAACAGGTAAAACCATTCTCGTAACAGGTGCAGGCGGTTCAATCGGTTCTGAAATTTGTCGTCAGGTAAGCTCGTTTAATCCGAAAAAGCTGGTCCTAGTCGGCCACGGAGAAAACAGTATTTACCAAATTGATATGGAGCTACGCAATAAATACAAAACACAATTTGAAATCATCCCAGTAATCGGGGATGTACAGGATCGCGACCGGATGTTTGAAGTGATTGAAAAACATGCCCCCGATGTTGTGTATCATGCAGCAGCCCATAAGCATGTTCCTTTAATGGAGTACAACCCTAAAGAGGCTGTGAAGAATAATGTGTTTGGGACGAGGAATGTGGCAGAGGCTTGTCATACGTTTGGTGTGAAGAACTTCGTTCTTGTTTCGACAGATAAGGCTGTGAACCCAACGAATGTGATGGGGGCAACGAAGCGGATGGCAGAGCTTGTGATACAGAACCTTGCTCTTAGAAGTACAACTACGAAGTTTGCAGCGGTGCGATTTGGAAATGTACTTGGAAGTCGTGGATCTGTGATCCCACTATTTAAGAAGCAAATTCAGGCGGGAGGGCCTGTTACTGTTACGCATCCGGAGATGACGAGATATTTTATGACAATCCCAGAAGCTTCCCGACTTGTATTGCAGGCTGGTGCACTTGCGCGTGGTGGAGAAATTTTTGTGCTAGATATGGGTGAACCGGTAAAGATTGTGAATTTGGCGAAGAACCTGATTACTCTTTCAGGTTATACACTCGATGAGATTGAGATCCGTTTTACAGGACTTCGTCCTGGGGAGAAGATGTTTGAAGAGTTGTTGAATGAGGATGAGATTCATCTTGAAAAAGGGCAAATTTATCCTAAGATTTATATCGGAAAAACATACAATCTATATACAGAAGAAGTAAAAGAAATCTTTGAGCATGGATTAGAGCTTGACACGAAGGAATTGACTAAGAGTTTGTTAGATTTGGCAAACAATAGAGTTAAACAAAAAGCAAATATGGTTTAGTTGCATGAATTTATTATTCGTGAGAGGGATATTCCAATTAGGATACACTCATACCGGGCTATATAATCATAATCTAATTAAGGAGAAATATTAAATATGAAAGAAGCATTAGTCTGTGATAGGTTTAGACCTCTTTTTATATATTTACTCTTAAGGAGAGGTGATACAAAAAATACAATATTAATTTCGAATGATAAATTTCTTAGTAATATTCATTATGGGCATTTCGAAAAAGTAATTACTTACTCTTTATCAAATTCTAAAATTTTTGTTTTTAAAATATTTCACAATAAATTTCAACAATTCAAATTAAAATTAAAAAACTCAAATACCCTTAAACAAATAAATATTACTTATGGACAAAGGCATATTTTAGGCATGGGGTTATTTGGAAATAATAACATTATTGTAATAGAAGATGGATTACAGGATTATTTAGAAAAAGGGACAATCAAGGATAAAATTAGGGAACTCATTTTTAGATTACCATCGAAAGAAAGTAAAAGGGTAACAATGACTATACTAACTGGAATAAGGTATATACCAAGTAGTATACGAAACCCGAAAAAGATTTCTATGACTAAAGAATGGGAGAAGCTAAAAGAGTATCAGAGGAGAAAAATATTAGAATTTTTTAATGTAGAAGATGACTATTTAAATTTGATTAATGGAAGTACTTTATTAATTACACAGCCAATCTCAGAAGATAAGCTAGTGAACGAAAAGGAAAAGGAACAAATATATCTGAAATTAGTTGAAAACAACCTAGATAATCAGGTTTTAATTAAACCTCATCCACGGGATAACACTGATTATTCTTTTATAAAAAACGGGGTCAAAATACTTGATAAAAACTTTCCTCTAGAAATACCGTTACTCTTAAATATTATGCCGAAAAAAGTGGTTACTTTATACTCTAGTGTCGCATTAGACTTTGAAAAAAGTGGATGCGAGTTAGAATGGTATGGAGAGGATTTTTTTTCTAAGTCCCATTTTTATACCATTTTAAAACAATGAAATACTTAGTATTTCTACAGTTTGAATGAACTAAAAACTAGGAGTTTAATTAATGAAAAAAATTTGGTTATCTATACTATTTTTTGAATTCGGAACTTTATTTACTTACTTATTATTATTTAGTCTAGAGTTGCCGCTAATTGTTTACGAATGGATGTTGGTGATTGCATTTATTCTTGCATGTGTCTTATCAACAAAAGAAAAGTTTTTTAATATTTTTCAAATATTTTTGGGGACATTCTTCATATTTAATCTGTCAAGGATTTTTTTAAAACTAATAAATGATTCAAATTATAGGGAATTGGATTTATTTTATTCTGGTGTGCTGAGTTACACAGATTCAATTGAACTTTTAAAAGTTTATACAGTATTTATTTTTGGTATAACAATTGCATGGACTTTGAATTATATCTTTTTAAAACAGCATGAGCAAACTTTTGTTGCTCTAAAATTAATAAGTATAAAAAACTTTATAACATATGGGCTAGTTGTTTATTATGTACTCTTTTTTATCAAAATGCTAATAACAATAAAACTAACTCAACAATTTGGTTATTTATACATTTTCACAGGCGGAATATCGAACTACAACTTTCCTTTTTTTCTAACTGGAGTTGAGAATATAACAAGGTTTTTATTTATTTTATACCTATTTTTGAATAAAAGTAAGGTTAATAAATTCATAATAATGGGTTATTTATTTGTTCTATTATTCGGTATGCTTTCAGGTCAACGTGGTCCTGGATTAGTTACATTGCTGCTTATTGCATGGATTTACTCAGAAAGGTATAAAAAAATAAATTTGAGGAAGGTTCTTTATATAAGTCTGTTTAGTATTTTAGCAACCCGATTTATAGCAGTATTTCGTTATGATAATAAAGAATCTATAACTGAAAATATAATTTTTAAATTTTTGAATTCCCAAGGTATTTCTATGAATATTCTTGCTGAACTAATAACATTCAAAGATAAATTGGTATATAATGGAAATGTGTACTTCTTTCATTATTTTAAAATATTATTTAATCCGAATCAAGGCGGGCAGACCATAGAAAGATTAAATAATACAACGTATTTAGGTGATCAACTTACCTATTTTTTATCACCAGAAATATATTTAGCTGGAAGAGGAACCGGGACTTCATTAGTAGCAGAATTTTATGATTTGACACAAACTAATATGTTCCTATTTTTCACAGTAAGTCTTTTGTTTATGTTTGGGTCCCTTTGGTTAGCAAAAAACTTTCAAAGAAATATATTTCTTTTTATTATCGGTTTTAATTATTTTTACAGTTTTATATATTCACCAAGAGATTCAATAGGAAAATCATTGAATTATATAAAAAACGACTTCCTTCTATTAATATGTGTAGTATTGATTGCATCAATACTGTATAAAAGTAGAGATGTATTTGTAACACACACTTATAAAAGGAGAGGTATAAATGCATAAGATTTTGCTAGTATGTTATGGTGGAGGACACGCTAGAATAATAGAAAAGGTATATCAGAAACTAAGTGAGACCACAAATTTTAAAATTGAAATATTGGCATTCACAGCTGCTGTACCATATTTTAAGAATAAAAACATTAAAATAAAAACTATTTTAGATTATGAAATTAAGACAGATGAGGGTAAAAACAAACAAGAAATTGAAAGTCTCATTCCGGTATATAAAGATAATGCATTAATGACCAAAGAAGAACACTACAAATACAACTATTTATCAATATATGACTTATTAGAATCATTCTCATATAACAAGGTTAAAAACTTAATTCAGAAGTTTGGACGCAGAGTATACTTACCGAAGAATACCATGAAACAAATTTTAATGATTGAAAAACCCAGTTTACTAATTACTACAAGTTCTCCAAGAATGGAAAAAGCGGCTTTAATTAGTGCTAAAAAACTTGGGATTAGATCAGTAAGTATTGAGGATTTGTTTGGTAAAGTGAGGAAGATTGACCTTGAAATAGATGAAGAAATTGGAACAAACGAATATAGCAGAACTTTCGGAGATAATATATTTGTAATGAATAATTTAGGAAAACAAAACTTATTAAACTTAGGAATTGACGAGGAAAGGATAGTAATAACTGGAAACCCCAATTTTGATGATTTAATAAATTTTAATAATATTGAAAAAATAAACCAACTTAAAAGTAATATGAATATCCCTGAAGACAAAACAAAAATTATATATTTGGCACAACAAACTGATTATGTAGATCAAATAATGTCGAGGCTAAAAGAAATTATTAAAAATAACAATTTTTATTTAATTGTAAAGTTACACCCAAACCAAGGTGTTTTCCATATAAATGAAAAAAACATCTTGGTTGTTAAGGATAATTTATACGACTATATTAGTATGGTAGATTTAGCAATAACCGAATACTCTACTACTGGATTAGAGGCTTTGTTGCTTAAAAAGAAATTAATTTCTATTCAACTGTCAAATGAGTTTAATGAGGTTATTCCATTTAGAAACTTAGGCAACACTACAGTAATAAATAGCATTGATGATTTGGAGGAAACCTTAATACACTCGTTAAATCAGGTTTATAAAGAAACACCAGAAAATTTTAAACAACCATTTAATGCTACAGATAAGATAATAAATGTTTTGATTAAAATAACTCAGGAGGAATTACTTGATGCTTAAATGTATTTTCATAACAAACAATCCTGAAATAGCAAAATATTGTGAACAAAGTAATGTGGATATTATTTTAATAGATACTGAAGTGAATGGCAAATATGAGAGACAAAAACATATGGATAGTGTTAAGTCAAATCATAGATTAGAGGATATTCCTAAAGTCAAACGCGTTTTGGAAAAGGCAAAAGTAATGACAAGGATTAATCCGTACTATGTAGGGACTAAAATGGAGGTAGAAAAGGCTATTCAGTTTGGTACAGATATAATAATGTTGCCTATGTTTAAAACAAGCGAAGAAGTTAAGAAGGTAAGTGAATATATAAATGGTAGAGTAGAATTTATCCCTTTATTGGAGACAAGTCAAGCCTTAGTAAGGATAAACGACATTTTAGATGTTAAAGGAATAAAGAGAATACATCTCGGATTGAATGATTTACACCTAAGTTTAGGATTAGACTTTATGTTTGAGTGTCTAAGTGGAGGAATTGTTGAATATTTAACAGAAAAAATAATAGAAAAAGGTATTGAAGTAGGGATAGGAGGAATATCAAGACTCGGAACAGGGAAACTTAAAGCTGATCTGCTCCTAAGTGAACATGTTAGACTAGGTTCAAATCAGGTTATTTTATCAAGAAGTTTTCATCAAAATATTACTGAGGTAGCCCGACTAAAAACAGAAATAGATTTAAAAAAAGAAGTAATGAAATTAAAAAATGAATATTTAAGACTAGCATTATTACCTAATAGTGAGTTAGAGAAAAATAAATTATTACTAAATGAAAGTATGAAAAACATTATTAGAGAGGATTTAGTCAATGTATAAATTGATTTTTAAAAGAGTAATAGATATTGTATTATCCTCTATGTTTTTAGTAATTACTCTTCCAGTATTATTGTGTATTAGTTTTCTAATTAAGTTAGATTCTAGAGGCCCGATAATATTTAAACAAGCAAGGTTAGGTTTGAATGGCAGGTGCTTTAGGATATATAAGTTTAGAACAATGGTTGATAATGCTGAAAAAATTGGCCCGAAGTTTACAAGTAATAACGATAGACGTATTACAAAGATAGGATATTTATTAAGAAAAACTAGTTTGGATGAATTGCCACAATTTATTAATGTAATAAAGGGAGAAATGTCTTTAGTTGGTCCAAGACCTGATATTTTTAATGAGGAGTTAGATGAATTTTTAGTGAAAAGATCATCTGTAAAACCAGGTATTACTGGTTATGCACAAGTTAATGGTAGAAGTAATTTATCTAAAGAGGAAAGAGATAAGTATGATTTGGAATATGTTAATAACTACTGTCTACTAATGGATGTTAAAATCATTTTAAAAACTATAAATATAATCATTCTAAGAAAAGGGACTAATTAATTTATAAAAGCCTAATTGAATCGTAAAAGGAGAAAAAAAATGTGTGGAATAGCTGGTCAAGTTGCAATTAATAAAAATGTTAAATTGGATAATCAAAATTTAGATGAAATGCTTAAAGTTATAGTTCACAGAGGACCTGATGGAATGGGGAAGTATATTGATCCGAATATCCATATGGGAATGAGGAGATTAAGTATTATTGATTTAGAAGGTGGTTGGCAGCCAGTATATAATGAAGACAAAACCATCGCGGTAGTTTTTAATGGAGAAATATATAATTATAAGGAATTAAGAAATATTCTAATAAATAAGGGGCATGTGTTCAGTACAAATTCTGACACAGAAGTAATTGTACACTTATATGAAGAATATGGTGAAAACTTTATTAAGTATCTAAATGGAATGTTCGCTATATCACTTCATGACAAAAGTGCTAATAAAGTACTACTCATAAGAGACAGACTGGGCATAAAGCCATTTTACTATTATTTAAAGGGAAACGTGTTGTATTTTTCTTCCGAAATTAAATCTATTTTACAATGTAAAGGGGTAGAGAGGACTGTAGATATTGTAGCTATGAATCACTATTTAAGTTATAACTATGTTCCTTCTCCTTATACTATGTTTAAAGGTATTAAAAAGTTAAAACCTGGTAACTATATTAGGATAACAGAAGGTAATCTAAACGAAATAGAATATTGGGATGTACCTTTAAATATCTCCAATAATAAGTCAGAAGATGAGTTAATCGATGAATATAATAATATATTGGATGATGCAGTAAAGTTAAGATTGAGAAGTGATGTGCCAGTAGGTGCCTTTTTAAGTGGAGGGTTGGATTCGAGTACTATTGTGGCTAAAACAAAAAGTATTCTTAAAAAGCCATTTTATACTTTTTCTATAGGTTTCGGAGAAACAGAATATAGTGAATTACCATATTCAGAAATGGTTTCAAAAGAGTTTGGTACTAATCACATGACTAAGGTAGTAAAACCTAATTTAATAGAAGAATTACCAAAAGCAATATGGCACTGTGATAATCCTCATGGTGATGTTTCATTTATGCCAACAAATACCGTATCAAAGTTAGCTGCTACTAAAGTAAAGGTAGTATTAACGGGAGACGGAGGAGATGAACTTTTTGGGGGCTATGATAAATATAAAGAAATATCTTGTTTTGATACAAAGGAAGAGGACTATAGAGAATATTTTGAAAAGGTAAGTGTCTACAATTTAGAGGCAAAAGAAACTCTCTATTCACAACCATATAAAGATTTATTAGCAGAAGAAATAGATTCATTCAACATTATTAATGAGTATTTTGAAAAAGCTAAAAATGAAAGTGCTGATTTTTTAAATCACATTCTTTATAGTGAGATAAAATTACTTCTTGAAGGAAATAATTTAGTTAAACCAGATAGAATGGGGATGGCGGAATCTATCGAGGCTCGAGTTCCTTTTTTAGATTATAGAATGGTAGAATTTGCAGCAAGAATCCCATCAAAATTGAAAATTAATAGGAACCAAACCAAATATCTCATGAAAAAAGCTGCAGAGGACTTTCTTCCAAATGAAATTATTTATAGAAAAAAACAAATGTTTACGGTACCTATCGGAGAGTGGTTTAAGAAGGATCTTAAAGATTTAACTTACAATGTCTTACTCGATGAAAAAACCCTAAATAGAGGATACTTTAACAGAGAAGCTATAGAACAGTTATTAGATGAACATATGAATAATAAGAAGGATAGAACCAGAGAACTTAGAAGTTTGTTAATTTTAGAAATCTGGCATAGAATGTTCATCGATAATCTATACAGTAATCCGCCTACATTAGAACAATTAGGTATAAAAATATAAAAAATAATTTACCAATTAATTTAATGATATAAGAAAGTAATAACAGATAAAAAATGATGGAATTAATAATTTTTAAAGAGGCTGTGAGGATATTGAAAGAGAAATTAGGAAGAACGATTGTATTTATACCTATCAGAGGTGGGAGTAAATCAATACCACTTAAAAATATTAAATTAATTAATGGACGCCCCCTTGTATATTGGTCCCTTGATGCAGCTGTTAGATGTAAAGAAGTGGACAAAGTGGTTGTATCAACAGATAGTAAAGACATTAAAGAAGTGATTGATAGATATGATTCAGAAAAAGTTATAGTGATTAATAGATCTAAAGAGGTTTCAACAGATACAGCTTCTACTGAATCTGTAATGTTAGAATTTGTTGAAAAATATGACTTCGAAAGCATAATTTTAGTACAGGCAACTTCACCCCTATTAAAAAGCAAACACTTGTCACAGGGGATAGATAAATTTAATCAACCGGAAATTGATAGTGTTGTATCTGTAGTTCGTCAAAAAAGGTTTCTTTGGCAAGAAAAGTGTAAGACTGCTAATCCAGTTAATTATGATCCTTTTAATAGACCAAGACGCCAAGACTTTCAAGGATATTTAGTTGAAAATGGTTCTTTTTATATAACATCTCGACAAAGATTAATAGATACAAAATGCAGAATTTCAGGAAATATAGGAATAGTAGAAATGCCCGAAGAAACATATTTTGAAATTGATGAACCAACTGACTGGACAATAGTCGAGGGACTAATGAAAAGGAAATAAAGCCTGGTTCATTTAAAGTTTTCTTAAGTTAATTAGGATAAAAGGCTAATTAATAGTTTTTACCCATACAGCTTTTATTTATGAACTAAACTGGAGTTTAAAGATGATGCCACGATTTAGTAAAGGATTAATAAAAAATTTAAAACTGAAATTTTTTAACAATAAAGTCATTAATAATATTGCTTGGTTAATTTTTGATAAGGTCTTTGTATTGCTAATAGGATTGATTGTAATTGTAAAAATAGCAAACCATTTTGGCCCTTCAGAATATGGAATATATGAATACGCATTGAGTATAACTACTTTACTAGGTGTAATCGTACAATTCGTTGATGGTAGAGTGGTAAAAAAAAGTTATAAAGGTATTAACGATGGGGAAGTTTTAGTTAATACAACTGTTGCTAAAATCGTGTTAAGCCTAATATCTTTTATTTTGGGTATATGTATACTTTTATTAATGCCGGAAGCTGAGAATGGAAAGTTCAAAGTTATCTATTTGTTACTTTTAATTAATAATATTTTATTAAATCTTGGATTTGGAATACAAAATTATTTTGAATACAAGTTAAAATCAAAAAATGTTGTTATTGCCGCTAACATAGCAACAATATTAAGTTCAATCTTACAGTTGAGTATGATAAGTTTAGGATTTTCTATAATTAGTATTGTAGTTATTATTC
>NZ_JBALOV010000055.1:0-17317 GCF_036965045.1 Bacillus sp. JJ1533
CTCTATAGGGTACATTTTAGTAGAGGATGATGCTTATTTTTTATCCATTCACGATTTCTCCACCATTTACGTGAAGAATTTGACCAGACATATAGGAAGCGTCATCACTTGCAAGGAAAATATAGCTTGGTGCGACTTCCTCAGGTTGTCCTGGTCGTTTCATTGGTGTTGTTGAGCCAAACTTTGCCACTTGTTCATTTGTAAAGGTCGATGGAATCAATGGTGTCCAAATCGGTCCTGGTGCCACTCCATTTACACGGATTCCTTTTCCGACCAGTTGCATGGAGAGTGATCTTGTAAAAGAAACGACGGCACCTTTTGTTGAAGAATAGTCAATGAGTTGCTCATTTCCTTTATAGGCCGTTACCGATGCCGTATTGATAATTGAGCTTCCCTGTTTTAAGTGGGGGAGAGCCGCCTTCGTTAAATAAAAATAAGAAAAAATATTGGTTCGGAATGTTTTTTCAAGCTGCTCTGCTGTAATGTTCGAGATACTCTTTTGTGGATGCTGTTCAGCAGCGTTATTGACTAAGATATCTAGCTTGCCAAACGTATCCACCGTTCTCTTCACAATCTCTTTACAGAAATCTTCACTTCCGATATCGCCGGATAGAAGTAAACATTTTTGTCCCTCTTCTTCAACCTGGCGCTTTGTTTCCTTCGCATCCTCATGCTCATTCAAATAAACGATAACAACATTTGCGCCTTCTTTCGCAAAATGAATCGCAACGGCTTTTCCAATTCCACTATCCCCACCAGTGATAATAGCAACTTTATTTTGTAGCTTATTACTGCCCTGATAGGCATGATCCTCGGAAACGGGTCTCGGTACCATCTCGGTCTCAGTTCCAGGCTGGTGGTTTTGATGCTGTGGAGGCAAAATATTCTTTCCTTGATTATTTGACATACAAACACCTCTTTAATGAATTCAAGTACGTTACTTACTTTTTTATTAAAGGGGTTTGAATATACCTTATTTGTAAATTATTAAGTATTTATAAAATATCAAAAAGTACACCATAACATCCCTTATAATGAAAATAGATCGAAAGAGGGGTTATCCATGGAAAAACCTGAAAAAATTCTACTTGTTGAAGATGATAAGGAAATTGCCCGGATTGTTTGTGATCATTTACGGAAGGAAGGTTATTCCGTGACATGGGCATCTACGGGAAAAGAAGGCTGGGAGGATTTTAAAGAGGAGTACTATGACCTTGCTTTAATCGATTTAATGCTCCCAGAAATGGATGGGTATACATTATGTAAAACCATTCGATTGGAAAGTGAAATTCCTCTCCTCATTTTAAGTGCACGAAATGAGGAAGAAAGTAAGATTAGAGGATTGAATCTAGGGGCTGATGATTATGTCACAAAGCCATTTAGTCTTGAGGAGTTGAGTGCTAGAATCGGTTCTCATTTAAGAAGGTTTAGAAGATATAACAAAAAGACATCAAATGAAAATCGCATCAACTATATGAATGGACTGACCATTGATTTTACGAATGAGCTCATTTATTTAAACGGCAACGTTGTTCAAATGAGCTCAAAGGAAAGAGAACTATTGATTTTATTAGCCAAAAACCCGTTACAAACCTTTTCAAAGACAGACATCTATGAGCATATTTGGCAACAGGAAGATGTGGATGGAAATAATACGGTGACAGTTCATATTAAAAGTTTGCGGGCTAAATTAGGAGATGAAACACGCTCGGCTAAGTTTATTCAAACTGTTTGGGGAGTAGGCTATCGATTTATAGGAGAGCAAAGTATATGAAAATTAAACAATGGTTGTTGGTTTGTTTTTTTATCGTGATGCTGCTCCCTGTGGGCGCGCTCTATTTCCTTTATGTAAGTATCAGTAATCTCGACGATAAGCAAGCCCTTGTTGAATACGTAGAGATGACCAAGAAGATGGAGGAGATTGAACCAAAGCTCGTAGACCCTAAATTATATAAACTTCAACCGAAAGACCAGTTTGAATCCGTTCAAGCTTTGTCGAACGAAACGATTAAAATTACATTATACCGGTCTGATGGCGTTGTTGTTTTTTCAAGTTTACCCGGTCCAGGTTCATACGGGTTTACAACGATAAATATTGAACATGTATATAGAAATCTAAATGATCTTCAAAAGAACTCTCGCACCTTTACATTAAAAAAGCCTGTTGTTAGTGATGGAGATGTTGTTGGCATTTTTGAGATTTCAATTGCGAGAGAGGACTGGATTGAAGGGGTAACGAACCGCTACATGTTGTTGGGTCTGTTATTCAGTATTTTTATCATCCTCCTCTATATCATTGTAGTGGTCCTATTAAATCGAAAATTGATTCGACCATTAAGCCACTTGCAGACGCAGATGACAGCTTTTGCAAATGGAGAAAAACTGCCAACGCAAATTCGTGAATCTAATGATGAAATAGGGAATTTAATCAAGCATTTTTGGAAAATGAAAACACAGATTGAACAAACTCAAGAGGCTCTTGCTGTACAACAAAAAGAAAAAGAATTTATTGTCGCCTCATTATCACATGATTTAAAAACACCTTTAACAGTCATTCGTGCTTATACTGAAGCCTTGCAGAATGATGAAATACTTTCAGAACAAGAGAGGATTGAATATAAGGAAATTCTTTTCGAGAAGCTCGAATACATGAAACGAATGCTCGATGATTTAACGATGTACACGGCATTACAAACATCTAAACAACGAACTGATCTTGTTGAAGTTGAAGGGGATGAGTATTTTGACATGCTGTTATCTGGATATGAGGAACCTTGTAATCGAAAAGGGGTTTCACTAGTTGTTCATCAATCTATTAAAGAAACCTACAGACTCGATCCAAAGCAAATGGTGAGAGTTGTTGATAATATTATGGGCAATGCCATTCGTCATACAGAAAAAGGAAATCAGATTTGGCTTGCTGCGATTTCAAGTGATACCAGATTACCAGACTGGGTGTTTAAAGATTTTTACGAAGACGTTGAGGTATGGCGAAAAGAAGGTACTGTTATCCTAATTCAAAATGAAGGAAAAGGAATACCACAAGAACAATGGGACAAAGTTTTTCAACCATTTTTTCAGGCAGAAGATGCTAGGAACAATGGTGGTAGTTCTGGGCTTGGATTAAGCATTTCGAAAATGTTAATGGAACAACAAAATGGAAAAATTGGGATCTGGTCAGCGGAAAAAGAAGGAACATTACTTGCTTGCTGGATTAAGGAAGGATTGGAATAAAGTGAGGAAAAAAATAATCTTGTTACTTGCTATTCTACTAACGGGCCTATTATCGGCCTGTAAGGGGGATATGGCTGTGTCTTCAGAGGAAATTGTAACGAAAGTCTTGTCGGCAAAGGAAAATAAGTTGTCTTATTATGGAGAGGGGGACATAAAGCTTACGTCAAATGGAGAGATAACCGAAAATGCTAGTTTTAAAGAGTACGCGGCAGATGACGGTAAACGAAAAATCATTACAACAGGTCTTACTAGTGATCTTGAATCCTATGCATTAAATGATGGAAAACAGGTAATATCCTATGAAAAGGGAAGTGAAACGGCATTTAGTATCGATCTAACAGAAGAGAGTATGCCGTTATTAGATGCCTCACCTAAAGAACAACTCATGACCATGTTAGATGCGATTAAAAAAACACATAAATATGAAATTATGGGTGAAGAAAAAATAATTGATTTAAATGTTTATCATATCAAGGCAACGCCAAATAAAGATTCTAATTTATTTGGAGAAGTTGAACTTTGGGTCGATCAAAAGACATGGTTTGTAGTAAAATCTATCTCCGTTGTTGGAGAAACGAAATCTGAATTTGAATACAAGGTACTCGACTTTTCACCTAATTTTGAGAAGGATACGTTCACCTTAGATATACCTAAAAATGTGACGATTAACCCAATTGAATCAGAGTTTGAGCCTACCTTTGGTTCAATAGAAGAAGCGCAAACAGCATTAGACCAACCATTCCTTGTATTCGCAGGTAAAGATATAACAGTCGATAATGTGGAAGTTGTCAATCTTCAAGGTATAGTCAATCGTCCAGAGATTACTGTTTATTATTTAAATAATGGTGTTCCTTCTTTATTAGTTTCGGTTTTTCCGACTCCAGAAGAAGCAGGAACTGAAATTAAACCAGGCAAATGGCAAGTTCGAGGTCAACATGCAGAATATGATGATTTTATAAATGCGATAAGCTGGGATGAGAACGGTCTTCGCTATACAATCATTATTCAAAACCCTGACCTTGAGATGGAAGAAGTACTCGAAATGACGAAAGACATGGTGTTGAATACTGAATTGTAGGTGGAGAGTTTTGTCCTTAAAGGAAAATGGAGAGGACTGGGGAAAAAAGATTCGAAATCGTTGGATGGCTGACAGAGTAAAGGAGTCAGTACTTAGGTAGAAGAGGTGAAATGGTGAAAATCGCAAAGGTATTATTTGTTCTTGGGGCATTGGTTTTCCCACTAGGTATATATTTGTCTTCATTTAGCCTAGTTGGTGTGATTTTAGCGATTGTCGGAGGACTTACGGTATTCTTGAGTACTCCGGCTATACAATCGTAGAAGGAGTTAAATAAATGGACTTCTTAAGTGTAAATGATTGGATAAACCCTTCAAATCCATATGCATCCCTCTTTTTTGGGTTCCTAGTTACAATGGTAGTTGGGGTAGTCGTTTGGCTAGATACAAGAAGATTCAACACCCTTCTTATAGTGTTAGTAACCGGTAGCATTGTATCAATAGTCGGTGTAATTATTTTGCAAGCAGTTGGGTATTACTAGTGTTTGCGTAGAAGACTTTCCAGGGAGGGAGAGTCTTCTTTTTTGGCTTTTTTTAAAGGAATTATCAATAGCCAAGCTAGTAGGGGTGTTTATGATAAGTTTTTTTACAGATTTATCTAAAAGTCTAACCTTATACAAGATTTTTATGCTTTCTCGAAAGATTGAGAACCATAAGAACCACTAAAAAACAAAATCAGTTCTATAAAAGGAAATTCAATTACTTATAAAGAAATAGATAACATAAAATAATTTTGAGATGGGGGTTTTATATGGAGGCTAATATTAGACCTGTCATAAAAGAGGGATGCTTCTCAACTTATCGAACACACGAAAATCGTTCTTAGTGAGTCCACATATATGCTAACTGCACCAGAGGAGTTTAAAACCACAGTTGAGGAGGAGGAAAAATGGATAGAGGACCATACAAAGCCGGGAAATTTAATTGTGGTAGCAGAAACAGAAGGTAAAATTATTGGGAATTTAAATTTCCAATCCTCGAAAAGAAAGCGACTCTCTCACCTAGGGTACTTTGGTATAAGTATTCAAGAAGCATACTGCAATCATGGGATTGGAAGCAAACTAATGGAATATTTACTCCAGTGGGCCCAGAAAGAGCCTGGACTAGAAAAAGTATGTCTTGAAGTATTCTCTCATAATAAAAGGGCAATCCATTTATATAAAAAATTTGGCTTCCAAGAAGAAGGTAGAAAAGTTAAGTTTGTAAAATTTAGTGATTCCCATTATGAAGATGAAATCATCATGTGTAAATTTGTTAAATAAACATCGATCTATGATACGATAATAGTAAAAGACATGAGGAGTGGTATTGTGCAGTTAACAGTTTATTTAGCGGGACAAATTCATGACAATTGGCGAGAAGAAATAAAAGTGAAGGCAGAGGCAAAAAATCTCCCGTTAACCTTTGTCGGCCCGCAAACAAACCATGATAAGTCCGATAATATTGGAGAAGAAATACTAGGAGAACAACCTGGAAACTTCTACAAGGATGATGCAGCATCAGACATTAATAATTTCAGAACACTGGTATTGATGCAAAAATCAGATGTGGTTATCGCATTATTTGGGGAAAAATATAAGCAATGGAATACGGCAATGGATGCAAGTGCAGCAATTACCATGAATAAACCTACGATTATCGTAAGACCAACCTCACTCATACATCCGTTAAAGGAATTATCGAATAGAGCGAATGTTACGGTCGAAACAATTGACCAGGCTTTAGAAGTACTTAGTTATATTTTTGAATAGTAAAATGCAGCGGGCCATAGACCGCTGCATTCTGCCTATCGATAATTAATAAATTGGACATCAATTGGTAAATCTGCTTCACGGATTGCATTAATAATTTGTTGAAGTTCGTCCCTGCTTTTTCCTGTCACGCGGACTTGGTCGTCCTGTACTTGACTTTTCACTTTTAGACCGCTGTTTTTAATAATCGTATTGATTTTCTTCGCGTTCTCCTTGTCAATGCCTTGAATTAATTTTGCACGCTGACGAACAGTTCCACCAGATGCATTTTCGATTTTTCCATAGTCAATATTTCGTGTTGCAACGCCACGCTTGATCATTTTACTGATCAGAACATCCTTTAATTGCTCGAGCTTGTACTCATCGTCAGATACCAAGACAAGTTCTTCCTTATCAAGTGAGATGTCACTTTTACTACCTTTGAAATCATAGCGGTTTTGAATCTCTTTTTTTGCAATACTAATTGCATTTGTTACTTCAGGCAAATCCACCTTTGACACAATATCGAATGAGCTCTCTTTTGCCATTGCCTACCTCCAAAAAAAGTATATTTGCCTTGATTATAGACAATCTTAGCAATTTGAACAACTTTTTCCAAAACTATACTAGTAAATTGTGGTCCCAAACGTCTATACTATGTAATGACAAAGAAAGTACATGAGAAAGAGGTTTATGAAATGAATGCATTAGAACCAGGTACGGTAGTTACATTACGTGTTGATAGAGATGCCCCGTTTGGCTATTTTTTAACAAACGGTGAAGAAGATGTTTTATTACATACAAATGAAATAATAGATGGCTTTGACCCAGATGAGGATGTTACTGTTTTTCTTTTTCAAGACCATCAAGGGAGACTAGCAGCTTCCATGACAATACCAACGATTCAAATTGGTTTCTATGATTGGGCAGAAGTAGTCGAAATCAAACATGAGCTAGGGGCTTTCGTCAATATTGGAATTAACAAAGATATTCTTGTTTCTAAGGATGAATTGCATGAAGTTTGGGACCTTTGGCCAGAACCAGGTGACAAGCTTTATGTAACCCTACGAACAGACAAAAACGGCAGACTGTTTGGAAAGCTTGCAACTGAAGATGTCATCCGCTCGATATCAAAGCCAGCAACTAGAAAAGATTTTAATAAGAATATAACTGGAACCGTATATCGTTTATTAATGGTTGGCTCGTTTATGATCTCAGAGGAAGGGTACCTTGGCTTTATTCATGAGAGTCAACGGACAAGGGAACCGAGAGTAGGAGAGAAGGTACAAGGTCGTATTATTGATGTGAAGGACGACGGCTCTGTAAATGTATCTTTGCTTGGTAGAGGTCATGAAATCATGGGCGACGATGCCTTGAAAATTTATCAGTATTTAGAAAGCCGTGGAGGAGCCATGCCGTATTGGGATAAAAGCTCTCCTGAAGATATTACAGCGAGGTTTGACATGAGTAAAGCTGCCTTTAAACGTGCACTAGGAAAGCTAATGAAAGAAGGAAAGGTATATCAAGAAGATGGCTGGACCTATTTCAAAAAAGAAGAGTAAAGGAAAACGCATCGGTTATAAAAGGACCGATGCGTTTGTTTTAAGGATGTCTAGCTCCAAGCGACTTACGCTATTCTATAGATGATCTGTTTTCTTAGAATATTGGTGTTTACCTGCCTGACGATTTTTTTCTCTCATCATGTTTTTTTCATGTCGTAATGCATTGTTGTCTTGCGCTTTTTTATCATTATCGCTAGTTTTTGGCATACATGTACACTCCCTTCAATCCATTAAGAAGACGTTCAAAATTAGGATATCCAGTCGTTTTTCAAACTATGTAAAATTAGCTCTTCGGCATTTCGTTTAAGAAGAAGATCGCTATGGTTCCTGGGCCTGCATGTGACCCAATTGCAGCACCAATTACATTGATATAAAATGATTTACACCCGAACTTTTCTTCAAATACCTTTTTTAATTCAAGTACTTCATTTTCCACATCTCCGTGGCTAATCCCAATTGTCTGATTTGATAAATCCACGCCGCGTTCTTCCATTAGCTCAACAATTCGTTTATATACTTTCTTTTTTCCCCGAATTTTTTCAAGTGGGACTAGCTTTCCATCTTCAACATTTAAGAGAGGCTTGATGTTTAACAATCCTCCGACAAAGGCGGAAGCTTTACTAATACGTCCCCCACGAGCTAAATATTCCAGATCATCTACTGTAAAAAGATGTTCCATATGAGTGCTGTAGAAGTTAGCCAGGTTTACGACATCTTCTTTTGAAGCCCCCTTGGCAGCTAACTCAGCAGCTTCTTTCACAACAAGACCTTGTCCAAGTGATGCACATTTCGTGTCAATAATCGTCAAATCAAGGTCAGGATATTCTTCCTTTACTTCTTCGCTCATCATGACTGCTGTTTGGTAGGTTCCTGATAATTGTGATGAAAAAGCAATGTACACAGCAGATTGCTTTTCTTTTGCAATCTCAGTAAAAACCTCTTTAAAACGGTGTGGTGGAACTTGGGATGTTTTTGGCGCACTCCCTTTTTTCATCGCTTCAAATACTTTTACTGGCTCTATCGTCGCAATATCTTCATAATCTTGCCCATCTAGATGAACTCCTAAGGAGAATAAGGTAACATTGTTTTCTTCAAAAAATTGAAGAGGTAGGTCACTACCGCTATCAGTAAGAATTCTAACGGTCAAAAGTCTCACCTTCTTTTTTCATGGTCAAGTTTGAAAGACAAACTTGCCTACTGTAAGTGTAGCGAGTATTGGATAAAATTACAACAAATGTGGGAAAATTTTGTATGACAACTCATTTACTTTTGTAATTGAAGAATGTTGTTCCAGGAGGACTATTTAAATGGTTAATAGAGAAGTGAAAAAAGTCATCATTGTGATATTTGGTGCATTGCTAAATGCCGCTGCCTTGAATTTATTTTTAATTCCAGCAGACGTCTATTCTTCAGGGTTTACTGGTGTGTCACAGTTGTTATTTAGAATTATCGGTGATTACACACCATTTCAAGTTTCAACGGGTGTCATTTTACTATTGTTAAACATACCAGTTGCGATTTTAGGATGGAAAAAGGTAGGGAAGTCCTTTACACTGTACAGCTTTATATCTGTCGCTTTAACGTCCTTATTCTTAACGATAATACCACTCGAACGAATTTCCGACGATATTTTACTTAACGCTGTATTTGGTGCCGTCATCCAAGCGATTGGTATCGGCTTAACCTTGAAGTGGGGAGCTTCCACAGGTGGTCTTGATATCATAGCGCTTGTCTTATCGAGATCAAAAGATAAGCCGATTGGAACCTTTATTTTTACACTAAACGGGCTTATTATTTTAACGGCAGGTTTCTTATTTGGCTGGGAAAAAGCGTTGTATACACTCGTTGCCTTATATGTTTTGACAAGGGTAATTGATACAGTCCATACAAGTCATGTAAAGGTTACAGCGTTGATCGTGACGAAAAAAGCAGACGAATTGAAACAAGCCATCCACTCCAGGTTAGTAAGAGGAATAACGATGCTTCCTGCAAAAGGAGCATTTTCAAGCGAACCAAAAGATATGCTAATGATCGTTTTAACAAGATATGAATTATATGACTTAGAGCGGGTTATTAAGGAAGTTGATCCTCATGCCTTTACAAATATTGTTCAGACAGTTGGTGTTTATGGATTATTTCGCAAAGAACAGTAACTTTTTTAAAGGATCATTCGACAAATAAGATAAAGGGGTGACAAATATGAAAAAATGGCTTCTAGCAGCCTTAGTATTAATAATGAGTGTATTTATCATTTCAGGATGTGGTACAACAAAAACAGAAGAAGCTCTTCCAGTAAATTCAGGGGGCGGTGAAAAAGTAGAGACAGAAACACCACCAGAACAAGAGAGTGAAGAACCTGGAGGCGATAAGAACGTGATAGAAAAACTTCAAACAAACCTATCCATTAAAACGGGAGAAAATGAAGCAATCTTTACAATTTCATTAAAAAATACGAGCGACGATTCTGTAAAAGTAACGATTCCAGGTGGCCAAAAATATGAAATTGTTGTAACGGATTCAAAAGGAGAAGAAGTCTATCGCTATTCAATCGATAAGATGTTCATCCAATCGATTGAAGTCATGGAGTTAAAACCAGGTGAAGAGAAGGTATGGGAAGAACCATGGGATTATACATCAAATGATGGAGCAAGGCTTTCTCCTGGAGAATATAAGGCTAATATCTTTCTGACTGCCTCAGAGGTAAATGAACAAAAAATCGAAAACAATGCGCTGCAGGCACAAGAAACCTTCACAATTCCTGAAGAAGAGATGAATACAGCGTTTCGCAATGTTCAAGTACTTGGAGAAAATGGTGAATATACTGTTACTGGTGAGGTAAGAGTGTTTGAAGCAATATTCTTCTATGCCGTAGAGGATGGCCATGATTATGTGATTCCTGAAACTGTTCAAATGGCATCAGAAGGTGCACCAGCATGGGCACCATTTGAAATCAAAATTTCGATTTCAAAGGAGAAACTCCCTAAAAACGGAGCATTAATTCTTCACTTATACGAAAGAAGTGCAAAGGATGGTTCAATCACAAATCCATATCACGCAAAACTTCAACAGTTTCAATAAAGGGGAAGGGTCAGACGATATGTCTGACCCTCTTTTTTTTGAAATTAGCCGACTTAATGGAGTTCGTCTAATTCATTTTGTAATTCGCGGAGTTGTTCTTTTTCGGCTGTTGTAGAGTTAGCATAAGCAGAAGAAAGTGCATTTTTTGCAACCGAAATTGCATCCTGTAGGGATGTATCACTTTGACCCGTGCTTGCTAATTTCGCAACTTCCACAGTTTCACGAGCCTTTTGGAATAAAGGGTTTCCCATTTTATATTCCTCCAAGTGATGAATTTTCGACTTTTGCATTTTTCTTAGCTTCTGCTTCAGCTAGAGTTGAACGGTAAGGAAAGCGCTGAGCATGTTGTTGAACTGCATCTGCACCTTGATGAACAAATCGTTTTGATTTATTGCTACCCATCCGTAAATTCCCCCTTTAACAGCTTTAAAAGAAGCGCGCTTATAAAAGGCGCTAATCATATTGTTTGATGATGGGGAGTGGAATATAGAAGGTAATTATTTCTGTTTGTTTTAGATAGGGAACAATTATTTTCGGTTAGGGAACAAATAACCTAAGGTAGGGCACAAAAAAATTTAATGGGTCACAATTAATAAAAGGTAGGTCACTACTCCATTTAACCTCTACATAAAAAAAGAAACCGGATCATCCACCGGTTTCTAGCTTATTTTCTTAATTTGAGTACATCCTCTAAATAAAGAGCAATTCCGTCCTCTTCATTTGTCATGGTCACATGGTTTGCGATATTTTTTAACTCATCAATCCCATTTCCCATCGCAATTCCATGTCCAGCATATTCAATCATTTCTAAATCATTATCTTCATCACCAAAGGCAATAATACGATCTTTCGGGATTTGATAATAGTTGGCAACCTTTTGAATCCCAACCGCTTTATTTAAACCTGATTTAACGATTTCGATAACATGCCAAGGAGCAGCCCATTTTCGGTGATCGACTACTTCAGCATGCATTTCAGAAAGATACTTTCGGATAGGGTCCGCAATTTCTTCATCAGGATGTATTAACAATGAAGTTGGGTCATGCTTTAAGATTTTTCGTAAATCACCTGTTTCAATATTCGGCTTTCCCATACCAAAAATGTCTAACATCGTTTCATCGTGATAATGAAAATATACGTCATCAATCACTTCTGCTAAAATATTTTTTACGCGGAAATTATCTGCAACCTCAACTATCTCTTTTACTGTTTTTAATTCAAGTGTGTCATGATAGACACCCCAGTTTTTATCAAGAGGGTGATGAACAAAAGCTCCATTGAAATTAACTATTGGTGTTGTAAGTTCTAGTTCTTGATAGTACATGGAGCTGGAACGGTAAGGTCTTCCTGTCGCAATCATAACCATATGACCGTCCTGTTTTGCTTTTTGGATTGTCTCTTTTGTTCTTTTTGAGATAGTTTTATCATCTTTAAGTAACGTACCATCTAGGTCAAGTGCGATTAAATGTTGTTTTGTCATAACAATCTCCTCTGCTCTCTCTTTCTTCTACTTAAACAGATAATAAAAAAATCGTCAATTGAAAAGCCAATCTTTTTAGGTAAATTAAAATTAATGATACACTAGAGAATATCTTAAAGTTTTTTAGTAAAGGAGCACAAAAGAGTGGTTATTGTTGAAAAAATGAAAATTGCAGACATTCCGGTATTACATATTGTAAAAAAGCAATTAAAAGATGAAAAAGCTCCGTTAATCATGTTCATACATGGGTTTGGCAGTGCCAAAGAACATAATCTTCACTATGCCTATCTATATGCAGAGGAAGGATTTCGGGTGGTTTTACCTGAAGCAGATTACCATGGTGAAAGAGAAAAGGGTCTTGAAGAGCTTGAAATGAATTTTAAGTTCTGGGATATTGTCATCAATGAAATTAAAGAACTTCAATGGATGAAGGACGAAATAGTCGGAAAAGGCTTGGTTGATGAAACAAGGATTGGAGTAGCAGGAACCTCAATGGGAGGCATTGTGACACTTGGTGCATTGACCCAATATCCATGGATTAAGACGGCGGTAAGTCTCATGGGGAGTCCATATTACGAGGAGTTCTGCCGTGGACAAATTGAGGAATTAAAACGACATGACATTGAACTTCCTTTTTCAGACGCTGAGTTAGAAGAAAAATATGCAGAATTAAGAAATTATGATTTAAGCATACAACCAGAAAAATTAAACGGTAGACCATTGTTTTTCTGGCATGGTGAAAAAGACAAGATGGTACCATTCACATATACGTATGAATTTTATCAAGAAATTAAACCAATGTATAAAGGGAAACAGGAGAATCTATCCTTTATTGCCGATACACGTGCGGACCATAAAGTAACAAGAGAAGGGCTACTTGCATCAGTTGAATGGTTTAAAAAGCATCTATAAAAAAGAAAGAACGTGTTGAAGTTAATCGACACGTTCTTTCTTTTTCAATTTACCTGATCCCTAACGCAATTTTTGCGTAACGACTCATCATGTCTTTGTTCCAAGGTGGGTTCCACACGATGTTAACATCTACGTCCTTGACTTCAGGCAATTCAGTTAGAACGCGTTTTACATCCATAGCAATTGTTCCAGCAAGTGGACAACCCATTGATGTTAAAGTCATGGAAACTTGAGCCACACCTTCGTCATTCATATCTACATCATATACAAGTCCTAAGTTTACAATGTCAATCCCTAGCTCAGGGTCAACTACCTGTTCAAGTGCTCCCATAATATTTTCCTTTAAAGCTTCATCCATTTAATAACTCTCCTTTCGAGAAATAGCTTAATTTAAAGTATAACGAAACATCCTTAGAAAGTGAAATGCATTGCATCAATAAATCAATAGCCTCTTAATTGCTTCATTGCATTTTCTGACATGCGCTCAGGAGACCAGGCAGGATGCCAAACCATTAAAACTTCGACATCATTAACCTCTTCAAGATATGCAACAGCATGCTTAACACCGCTTGTAATACTATCATGAAGTGGACAGCCAGGTGTAGTTAAAGTCATTTCGATATACACATTATTATTTTCTTTAATATCAATTTCATATATAAGTCCTAAATCGACAACATTTATATTTAATTCAGGGTCGATCACTTGTTTTAATTGATCTAGAACTTTCTCTCTTAATTCCATTGCTTTTCTCTCCTCTACTTAAAAAGTACCCTCATAATGCTATATCCGAAAAACATGGTTGAAGCGACGACCAGGCTTTGGCCAATTGAAAAGATAAGCAATAGACCTGTCGCAATCGATAAAACGACGATAAGGCACCCTGCAACAAAGCCTGCAAAAATCGGAATTGCCATTTTTTCATCTATCATTTGTTTTAACGTAGGTACATCTCTTTTTCCGATAAGCTTACTGTATCTATGAGTCCACCAAAGAAAGGGAATAATTTTATATAAATAGCCGAGAATACTGCAAACAATCCACAAGAAAATATATAGAAAAATGAGGACGCCATAAATTTCGTAATACCCTGGAAGGAATGAAAGAATCATTCCGAAAAAGTGAACGGCTAAGCCAAAACAAATGGCAATTAATGAAAATATAAATGGTCTATCTGGCTTTTTCTTTAATCTCACCTTGATAATCGTAGAAATGTGATAGGAAAAAAGAGCGAAGCCTGCGAACAGAATGCTCATACCTACCTGTAATAAAAAGTTTTTATCGGTGATAAAGCTGCTAATTGTCACCAAAAGGCCAATCCCATACACAATATAGACCCATCTCGCAGGTTTCATAGAAAAGCCATGTGCTAATGAAAACATCGGAACCATTTTATAGGAAAAACCGAAAATCAGGAATGTAAACCATCCAGCAACACCAAGCAATATATGGCTTTTCAAAATAGCAAGGTGGTTTAAATTCGCGAACCCAGCTCCTAAATTTACGATTAGAAGAATTCCGAGGCTAATGGTGAGTAGTAAGCAAATAAGAGCACTACCGACTAATACAGTTAAAATATTCTTCTTTGCCTGTTTTTTCATCGTCATAAACATTTGTACAAGAAATAGCAAAATCCCAATAACAGCAAGTGAGCCTGTAAAGATAGACAAAGTAGGTGAGAAGGAAAGGGTGATTCCAAAACCACCAAAACCGATTGCTGTTACCCAAAACTGCACAAAACCAAATTTTTCACTCCAAATCGGAGTTAAAAAAGCTACTGGTACAAGCTGGTACATCGCTCCCATCGCAACCATCAAGGCCCATCCTAGTATTAGCAAATGGGCAGATGAAAGAAGGGGAAAGGTTCGGAAGTTCCCATCTATGACAACATGTCCATTAAATAACAGGATTACCTGTGATGCGACTAAGGCAATAACACTAAAGATAATAAAGGAGAGTGGCAGCCTAATATCTGTTTCATTTGATAATTGAGGCATCATTAGCAACCAGCTCCTTATTTCGTAATTTCAATTTGGAAGCCGCCATCAGGATGTGGTTCAGTTATATGTTTATAGCCTAGCTCATCCAGTTGTTCATACAAAAACATAGGGCGCCGATCATTGATTATAGTTAACGTATCGCCTTTATTTAGTTTCTCGAGTGCTTTTAAGGTCCTCATCATTGGGGTGGGTGGCTCAAGACCTCGATTATCTAATTTCATTTAGTGGTCACTCCTTTAGTAAAAGTGACCCTCCAATGTTTTTTATCAATTTGCTCTGCTTCATTTGAGAAACCCTTTGCTTTTAATATTGGAAATAAAGGAGTCGGTTTGAAGGGCGCGTGTAAAATGAAGATATCGCCATCCTTTAAAGGTTTAACGGCCTCCATAATTTTTTGAAAAGGCTCGATTTTATTTTTAAGGTCTTCTCTAACATCTACTTCCACAATGTTTGAATCCAATTGATTCATTTTTTGATTACCCCCTTATAGTACGTTTATAAATTAATGATAATCATTTTCAATGAGAAACGATGTGACTTGAATCACAAGTATTAAAATAATTTCGTTAATGAATAGAGCGCTACTTCAAGGGACTAGAAAATCTCATCATGAAGCTTCATATGATCTAATAGGTAATACCCATCAGGAGTCATGTCTACAATATGCTTCTTTTTTAATACTGAAATCGTGCGACTTACGGATTCACGTGTGGTACCAATCATGTTTGCAAGCTCGCGATTGGTGAATTGAGTAGTCAGCTTAAAACGATCGCCAATCTTTTCGCCATTGCTTCTACATAAACGAAGTAAAAGCATAATGATTTGTTCTTGTGTATTTAAAAGGATTTGTTCTTCCAGCCGCTTTTGGAGGTCCATAATTTTTTCGCCCAAAACTTTGAAAATTTTGATGCAAAGCTCTGGATTCTTTATTAAGATCTCTTCAAATCGATCAATCGGAGTATAAATAATATTCGAATCCTCAATTACTTCGGCATGTGCAGGATATCCGCCTTTCCTAAAAAATCCGGCATGAGGGAACATTTCCCCAGCTTCAAGCACGGACACAATCTGTTCCTTACCATGCATATCTGATTTGTAAATTTTCACCTTCCCAGATTGAATGAAAAAAACTCGATCAAGTGGATCGTCTTGCATAAAGATAAACATTTTTTGTTTATATAATCGAGACTGTGAAATTTCAACAATGGGATCTAGTTCTTCCGGAGTTAATTCCCGAAACAAGGGTACTCCTTTCAATTGATCACGAATGGATGGTATCCCCATCTTTCTCACTCCTTAATTAAATTACAATACCTAAGGCATCTGTATCTTAAGTGTAGCAATCCTCTTTTTTAAAACTGTGATTTACATCATAGGTAATGGGAAACTGTATCAATGTTCAAAAAATCTACATAAAAAAAACTAGGAGAAATTCTCCTAGCTAGTCAACTTGCTTTTCGTCCGCACAATCAAAGCAAAGTATTCCTTTTTTATCTTCAAAGACGACACCATTTATAAACCCATCCAGACAATATATTTCCTTCCCACATTCCTTACATGTACCAACCATTTCTTTCATCTTTTCACCCCGTATATTCTTTCGACTCCACAATCATGAGGCAGGACAAGATGCGTACGTGGTCTTTTAATATTAATCCCATTATCTCATATTTCTCTAGACATATGATAAAAAACATATGTACATAGTGATAAGTTTCACTACATAGACAGTTAATACTCGATAAAATGGAGCCATAAAACAAAAGGAGGAATGTTAAGATGGTATTTGCAGCGAAAGTAAATGCACCAGATTATGCACCGAAGGATAAGCACCCAACTATTTTTAGAACATTTGATAGTCTACAGCCAGGTGAAATCATGGAGCTCACAAATGACCATGATCCACGACCACTCCAATATCAATTCATGATGGAACGCGGTGAGGAATTCACTTGGGAATACCTCGAACAAGGCCCGGATGTTTGGCGAGTAGCAATCGGAAAAAAATAAATTAGCGGATAGCAGTAAAGGTGTAGGTAAAGTCAAAATAAGGGCTTTGCCTACACCTTTTCATTTGGTATTTTTATTGCAAATGATGACACAGTAAATTAAGAGTTCAAGAAATGATAGATGATAGTCGCAAATGCTCTAAACGGTATATCGGGAATCGAGAGCCGAAAACCGATATCCTGCAAAAGCCCTAAACGGTATATCGGGAAATCGAGAGCCGATAACTGATATCCCGCA
>NZ_JBALOV010000056.1:0-28061 GCF_036965045.1 Bacillus sp. JJ1533
AATGTATATGGTGTTGAACCCGGTGGTCGTAATGTTAGATGACGCGAATAGTTTTCGATTCCAGAACAAAAGCCCATTTCACGCATCATTTCAAGGTCATAATTTGTCCGCTGCTCAAGTCGCTGTGCCTGGAGAAGCTGCCCATTTTCTCGAAGCTCTGCTAACCGTTCTTCAAGTTCTGCTTCAATATTTTTAATGGCGATTTGCATTTTTTCTTCACGTGTTACGAAGTGAGATGCTGGGAATATTGCGACATGTTCACGTTCTCCAAGAATCTCACCAGTTAATGCATCAACTTCCCGAATCCGGTCAATTTCATCGCCAAAAAACTCCACGCGAATACAGTGCTCATCACGTGAGGCCGGGAATATTTCGACAACATCTCCTCTTACACGAAAAGTTCCACGACGGAAATCAATATCATTTCGTTCATATTGAACATCCACTAATTTATGTAATAGCTCATTACGTTCAATTTCCATTCCTGTCCGGAGAGAAACAACGAGTTCCCTATATTCCTCAGGAGAACCTAAGCCATAAATACACGATACACTGGCAATGATGATGACATCGCGCCGTTCAAAAAGGGAAGATGTAGCAGAGTGGCGCAATTTATCAATTTCATCATTCACACTTGAGTCTTTTTCGATATATGTATCAGAAGACGGAACATACGCCTCCGGCTGGAAGTAATCATAGTAGCTGACAAAATATTCGACAGCGTTATTGGGAAAGAATTCTTTAAACTCACTGTAAAGCTGTCCAGCAAGTGTTTTATTATGGGCAATAATCAGGGTTGGACGATTTACTTCTTTAATCACGTTTGAGATTGTAAATGTTTTTCCTGTTCCAGTAGCACCTAGCAAGGTCTGATATCTTTTCCCCGCTTTAATTCCTTCCACAAGTTCTTTAATTGCCTTCGGTTGGTCACCTTGTGGGGAATATTTCGAAACTAACTCAAATTGATCCTTCATTTACCTTCCTCCCATCCATTTTTGTAAACTGTTTTATGTGTTTTCCACCGACTTTTTCTAGATAGAAACATTGTACCACAAACTAACATAAAACAAACAAAAATACGAACTGATATTCGATTTTTTTGTTTAAAAACATGTTATAATTTGGAAAAACATTAGAAACTTTGAGGTGTTATATGAAAAAAAGCTATAAAATCCTTATTCTCACTTTCGTATTCGGAATTTTAGTTTCATGCAATAAGCATCCAAAACCACCAAGTACTTCTGTGGGTTCAGGCCAATCTGAAGGTTGTCCAAATGGAGAAGTAATTGAATGGGTAGATGCACTGATGATTAACGATGTAAAGTATCAACATCATTTTCCTGATTTTGAAGATGACCAAAGCTCGCTTACAATTGAAAAAGGAGAAGAACTTGGGAAGGTTACGTTTATGATGGATGAGCATGCTTGCAGCGACCATGTGATGAGTAACGGGGATGCTGCTTATCAGCCTATAGGAACTTCGATTTATGAGGTAAAAGGGTACCCCTCCACTTTCATTGTATCAGCAGGTGATAAAGTATATGTTGTTGACCAAAATAAGAATGCAAAAACAGCTGGTGAGCTTTATCCCCTCGATGGATTGGTAAAAAATATTCACATTGAAAGTACCGAGGATGGTAGCCGTCTCCACACTTTTTCGGAAGAATCAAAGGAACAATTTATTGAGGCTTGGTATCAACTTGTGTTAGAAGACCCATATGGTATGCATTTAACTGGAAACTTTGAAGGTGAACGGGTTTTTTTAGAAATTGAATTAAATAACGGTGTTAGCTTTCGTCAGCTTTACTGGACGGATTCAAACACTTTTCATAACGGAGCCATTGGGAACGATGAAATTAAAAAAGTGATTGTTTCGGAGTTGGAAAAGTTGGAGATGGAATGAAGGACTTTTCGAACCATGGTTAATTGAAAAGAGTCCTTCATCAGCCGGATGAAGGACTTTTGGGTGCTTTTCTATGGCAAAATATTCTTTTAGACTTAACCCGGCAAACTTTTTTAGTTCTTCGCTCGTCTCCCCATCTTTCGCGCATACAGAAATCCCGCTCCGAGCGAGATGAGATCCGCAATAACGATAAATATGGAATCTGCATAGCCCTTATAGATCGATGCAGCGATAAGGGCAATCGCCAGTAATAAGCCCACATAATAATTATAGGTCACCCTTGTAAAGAAAACGACGAGCACACCCGGTAGGATGAGCGCCAGCAAAAGTTTCAATAGCATTAAATTCGTGTCCTTTCAATATAAACATAGTTTAAATATAGCAAAACTATTGATGTAAAACACGTAATTAACCCTTTCTATTTAAACAATTCCGGATAAAACCCTTCAGCCAATGTCTCTACCGCATACGCCATTCGGTTCCCTGGCAATACACTCTCCAAAGAAATGACAACAAAGTTTTCGTTTTTCACGCTTTCCAGCTGTGAAAGGGCTGGGTCGTTTTTGATGTCCTTTATTTTTTGCTCAATTGATGGTGCATCATAGTCGTGAATCAGGATAACTTCAGGCTGCCTAGTGAGGATCTCCTCGTAGCTAACAGTGGTCCATTGTTTATCTGTAATATCTTCAAAGACATTTCGCCCGCCAGCCAGCTCAATTAATAACGTTTCAAAATTCGTGCCACCCGCTGTAAAAACGCCGTTTCCGCCACTATCATATACGAGTATATCAACAGACTCCTGACCGTCTAGCTTCTCCTTTACTTCAGCAAGACGTTCTTTTTGCTCGGCGACAAATGCTTCAGCCCGATCTTCAACCTCAAAAATTTTACCAAGGTCGAGAATTTCTTGATAGATTTCTTCCATCGTTGTTGCCTTGTTCATATACACTTTGATTCCGTAGCTTTCAAGTTCGTCGACGTCCAGACCTTCACTCCCAAATTCCCAATCGATTCCGTAGATAAAATCGGCCCCGCTAGTTAAAACGGCTTCCCTTGTAGCAGAACCGTATGTAAGCTCTGGTATTTTATCATAGGCTTCGGCATACTCAGGCAGAGCACCGCGGCTATGATTATCCAAGCTATTTCCGATTACATAATCGGATAGCCCTAATGCGATAAACAACTCAGTTGCATTCGGACCCAAGGTTAACACCTTTGAAGGCTTTTCCGTTATTTCTATTTCTCTACCATAATTATCAATAATGAGGGAGTCCTTGCTTTGTTTGCTAGAATTGTCCTTATTTTCAGCACCACATCCTGCTAAAACCAACAAGAGAGTGCCTATTAGAAACAAAATACGTTTTTTCATTGATATTCTCCTTCCAAAAAACGTTGGGGTAAATAGGTTATCACCACTTTTTTGGTGACTGGATGAATCATTACATCCGTCTGAACCCCAAAAATTTTGTAAATCGATTCCGGAGTTAATAGCTCTTCGGGAGTGCCTGCCATCAACATTCGGCCATCCTTAAGAACATATAGCCGATCACAATAAAGAGCAGCAAGGTTTAAATCATGGATGGCTGATAGAATGGTAACACCCAGCCCTTTGATTAAATCGAAAATTTGCAACTGATGGCGGATATCAAGGTGGTTTGTTGGCTCGTCTAAAATGAGTAAGTTTGTTTGCTGTGCAAGCACTCTCCCTAACAACACACGTTGTTTTTCTCCACCTGATAGATTGCTATAATTTCGTTTGTACATATCTGACATACCGATTTTCTTCATGGCTTCCGCTACAATCTCTTTATCTTTTACACTATCTCCGGAAAAAAAGCCTTTATAAGGGCTTCTCCCCATCGTAATGATTTCTTCCACTTTAAAATCAAACGGAATTACATTTTCCTGACCGAGTACACCCATTTTTTTCGCAGCGATTTTCAGATTCATTTTATTTAGATCTTCGCCATCTAGTAAGACAACGCCAGAATCAGGTTTAAATGCACGGTAAATGTTCTTTAAAAGGGTTGATTTCCCGCTTCCATTTGGCCCAATGATGCCAACAAACTCGCCTTCAGAGACACGTAGATTCATATCTTCTATAATTTGTTTTTCTTCCAGCGAAAAGTTTAAATTCTCTACCTGTAGTTTCAATTTTTCACCTCATTGCTTCTTAGTTTTTAATAGCCAAATAAAGAAGGGCCCTCCGATTAATGCCGTTAAAATACCAATTGGTAATTCCTCCGGCGCAATGACAATTCGTGCGGCAACATCCGTCCAAATCACAAATATGCCACCAAGTAAGGCACTTACAGGAAGAACGCGCTTATGGTCCGAACCAACAAGAAGCCTTGTAATATGTGGAACCATTAGCCCAATAAAGCCGATAGAGCCACTTACTGCTATTGTAACTCCTGCTAAAAGCGAAGCAACAAGAATTAACAGTTTATGCAATCTCCCTACATGAAAGCCTAATGTCCCAGCTGTTTCATCTCCAAAAAGCAAGGCATTCAGGGCGCGATATTGGCTCATCAAAACAACCATACATATAACTGACACGATTAGTGGGAGCGTTAAATAGCCCCATTTCGCCCCAGCTAAACTACCCGACATCCAAAAAGTAGCATTATGTAGTCCTAACGCATTCGGTGCACTTAGCGTAATAAACCGTGTCAATGCATCCATCATAAGGGCAATGGCGACACCTGATAACAATAAGTGAGTCACATTAATTCTACCGTTCACTCTTGATAGGATATAAACTAAAATAATGGTGACAGCCGCTCCGATAAATGCACTGATGGATAGTGAATACGTCCCAAAAATCGAAAAGGCACCAAACAGCATCCCTAAAGTAGCTGTTGCAGATGCACCAGACGAGACCCCAAGGATAAAAGGGTCTGCTAGATGGTTACGAACCAATGCCTGCATGACAACCCCTGTTATTGCTAACGAAGCGCCAACAATCATGCCTAATAAAACTCTAGGCAGACGCAAGCCCCAAACGATATTATAATCCACCTGTGACCAGCTTGTCTCAATACCCAAAAATGGCAGTTTTGCGAGAAGGATTTTGATCACTGTTTGCGGATCAACAGAAACAGGTCCAATCCCAATCGCAAAGAGAATCGAAACAATGCTAAAAACAAGTAACAGCATTGTAATAACCTTCATATTCGGTTCATCTCGATTGAAGATTTTTTGAAGCGAAAATCTGATCATAGCTAATCCTTTCTACAATAAACTTAAACGCCCAGAATAGTTTCTGAGCGTCTTGTTTTAAACACCTTTATAGTCATTACTTTCAAATAAATCAATGAGTTCGATGTCCTTATTTTTATCCTGGAAATAGCGATAGGTAAAGTCATTTTCAAATAAAACGACATAGCGCTCGTTACGATCACGAACAAGTAAACTTCTTGAATCAAATAGACGGGTGTCCACATTCTTGTTAGCAATCCACCTTGGGATTCGGTTTCCAATTGAGGTGAATTCAACTGATACATTGTATTCTGCCTCTAATCGATATTCAAACACATCATATTGAAGCTGACCAACTGCACCAAGAATGAAATCCTCATTTGATTCCTGTCTGAATAATTGAATCGCCCCTTCTTGAACGAGCTGCTCAATCCCTTTTCTAAATTGCTTCGCCTTCATCACGTTCTTTACGCGAACCTTACGATACATTTCCGGTGGGAACACAGGAAGCTCTTGATAATGCATATCTTCCTTCCCTGCAGTTAAAGTATCACCAATTTGATACACATTCGGGTCATAGATCCCGATAATATCACCAGGATATGCCTCGTCAACTGTCTCACGGCTTGCCGCCATAAATGCCTGCGTCTGATTCAATTTAATTGATTTGCCTGTACGAGTGATGTTAACGCTCATTCCACGCTCGAATTTTCCAGAGCACACTCGAAGGAACGCAATTCGGTCACGATGCTTTGTATTCATGTTTGCTTGAATTTTAAAGATATAACCTGAGAACGTTTCGTCTTCCGGTGGAACTAGGCCAAGATTTGTTTTACGAGGCTTTGGTTCTGATGCAAATCGTAAAAATGTATTAAAAAATGTCTCCACACCGAAGTTTGCGAGTGCACTGCCAAAGAATACTGGTGTAAGTTCACCCTTGACGACACGCTCAACATCAAAGTTATTTCCAGCTTCATCTAATAAGAGCAACTCATCTTGTGTACTTTCATAAACCGTGCTTTCCGTAATGGCCGGATGCTTACCGTCTTCTAACTCCTGTATAGGAATAATTTTTTCATCTTCATTCCCTGTAAAATGAACAAAGCGATTGTTATAACGGTCGACAATCCCTAAAAAACGTTTGCCCATGCCAACTGGCCAGTTCATTGGATAAGACTCAATGCCCAGCACCTCTTCAATTTCAGCTAACAGATCAAGTGGTTCCTTTCCTTCACGGTCAAGCTTATTAATAAATGTAAAAATCGGAATTCCTCTCATACGACAAACTTTAAAAAGCTTAATCGTTTGTGGCTCAACACCCTTTGTGGAGTCGATAATCATGACAACACTATCCACTGCAGTTAATGTACGATAGGTGTCCTCACTAAAATCCTCGTGTCCTGGTGTATCCAAAATATTGACATAGAAGTTTTCATACGGGAAACTCATAACACTTGATGTTACAGAGATACCACGTTGCTTTTCGATTTCCATCCAGTCCGATGCAGCGAATTTTCCAGATTTTTTTCCTTTTACCGTTCCTGCTTCACGAATCACATTACCAAATAGAAGTAATTTTTCAGTCATGGTGGTTTTCCCAGCGTCCGGGTGTGAGATAATGGCAAATGTTCTTCGTTTTTGTACTTCATCTATATAACTCATGCAAATTTTCCTTCCGTTATCACAAATTGTATCTAAAAAAATATATCACAATTAAAAAAGAACTACAACGTGAATTGATTCCCATTTTGTCGAGGAATATCCGAAAAAAAGAGGCCAACCTGTGATGCAAATCACATACCGCTGTAATGGTTCCCACTATACTTAAGCTAGAAATAGAAAAAATACTATATGAGGTGAAGGTTCATGTTTGTAGCATATTTTATTCTTATAAGTATTATTCTCATTTGTGTCGGTTTTACAGTCCAAATTATGAACGGTGTAAAAGAAATAGATAGAAAATCACTAGAACAGTAATCAAAATGCATCAGTTCAAAAAGGAGGATGAAAAGGCCAAGAAGTTCTAGGCGGCGCAGTTTTGAGTAGCGGAACGTATGTAGTAAATACGTGAGCACAAGTAAGTGCTTCTAAGAATCCGCATCGCACGAAGGAAAAGTGTTTTTCTTTTCCGAGGAGCGGAAAAACAAGCCAACGAAGAAATTCGATGTGTCATTTTTACCGAACTTTTTGAACATCCTTTAGAAAAAGAAAACGGGAGAAGCTAGTTATTACAACTAGACTCTCCCATTTTTTTCGTCATCAATTAAAGGTACCCTTCCATTCTATAGCAACCCGGCCGCCATAGAGAGTTCTCCTTAGGCCCGTGGCTTTGCGTCATTATTTTTCAACAATTTTGCCTTTTGTATAGTTTGGTCGTTAATCCTGCTGACTATTTAATAGCTTTACTCATACGCTGATATTTACGTTGAATACTAATTGGGCTACGGTTTAACCTTTTTCCAATGTCAGAAAACGGTGTGCCCGTTGCAACAAGCTCAATCATGGAATGAATTTCAACAGTTGTCCATGAACGATAATTGACCCTTCTTTGCTTTGAACGCTCCCCATCAACCCAGCTAGGTTCAGGAACAATAGCATTTTTTTCAATCTTCGAGAAGTCAATTCGGTCTTTATTGTTTTTGGCCCAGCCCCAAAAATCTTCGGGTTTAATAAAGTAAAATTTACGTGTATTTCGTGTTGCCTTTTTTGTGTACTTTAGTCCATGGTTATCAATCCATAACTTTACAGACTTTGGATCAATTTTTAATAGAGTTGCCAATTCATGCATTGTTAACTGGCCGGTAAAGGATTTCGTGTTAGAAAGCCCTAATCTCTTAATCTTTAACTCAACCGCCGTCTCAGTTCTTTGTAGGTGACACGCAATCGTCGAGATTTTCATACGACCTACATTGTCTTTTAGGAACTCTACTTCTTCATACGTCCATGTTCTTTTCTTCAAATCAAAAATCCCCTTTTCATTCTTAATAGCACTAAGAATGAAAGGCCTTTTGATGACATACTTCTATCATATCATACTATTGAACTAAAAAAACATGGATATTTTTATTTTTAAAAAGTTTGTCAAGTGCTTTTTATACTTTTCTAGCTTGCAGGTATGTATGCAGTAATTTTGGAATAAGTGGATTTATGTTTTCTGGAAGAGAATAGAGACCAAAGAACTGTACATCCTGCCCTTCTTCCCGGTTCACTTCAAGCTGTCCACCAACAATCTCTCTTGTGACATATGCGATTGTAATTGGATAAAATTCATCTCCGTTTGGAAGTTTGACAAAGTGGTCTTTACCAGAAAACACACCGACTAAATCCATTTTTCCAATGTGCAACCCGGTTTCTTCTAGTACTTCTCTCCTACCCGCTTCTTCAGTGGATTCCCCCAATTCTAAAAAACCTCCAGGAACACCCCAAACACCATTCATCCGTTGCTGGAGCAAGATTTCACCTTTTTCATTAATGACCCCTACAGCTGTACCTACCAAATTTAGAGGTCGGTTGCCGACAACTTTTCTTAACTCCTCAATGTACCCCATTGTGAGTCCTCCTATCTCTTAATCTCTGAAAATAGATAGATAATAAGTCCAATTAGTGCAACACCCATAGATCCATTTCCATAAAATTCAACTCTTTCCGGATTGATGAAAAACACATCTAAAAATTGAATAGATTCGCCACCTGAAAAATTGTTGATGTTATATAGTCCTATTGCATTCAGGGTCCCAAGAAGCATTAATGACACACCAGCCTGTTTGGTATAATTCCTTTGTTTGTTTTTAATGATTCCAATCACGATAAAAAGAAGAAATACACATACAATTGTAAATTTCATTTTTCACCTGTCTTTCAAAGTGTATATTTATGGAAATATTATCATATTTAGGAGTTAATAGGAATTTTAAATTTTCCGTTTTTATATTGTTGTCGCTATTTAAGGTAAAACGTCACTGTCGTTAATTTGCTGTCAGTAACAAAAACATGCTGTCGTTTCCCGGGAAATGTTGTCGGTATAGAAAAAAATGTCGGAACTATTCCCGATGTAAAACCAACTCTCAATTAAAAAGGCCCAAACCATGTATCAGTTTGGGCCACACATTACATTTATGATAAATTTCTCTCAATCTTATATTCCTCTGTTTTTTCAGTAAGCCATGCTGTGTATTCCTCAGGTATCTTTTGGTCAAACAAAACATCGTAGATTATGTCTTTACTTTCTTCATAATTAGCTTCTTTGGCTTCTTTTTTATCGGTAACTTTGATGATGTGGTAGCCGTATTCCGTTTTTACAGGATCACTAATCTCGTCAACTTTCATCGAGAATGCAGCATCTTCGAATTCAGCAACCATTTCACCTTTCCCGAAATAGCCAAGCTCTCCGCCAGACTCTGCATTGGCCGTATCCTTCGAATACTCTTTTGCTAATTCAGCAAAGTCTGCACCATCTTCAAGCTTTGTAGCGACTTCTTTTGCAGCTGATTCATCATCTACTAAGATATGACTTGCTTGAACCTGTTCAGGCTGAGAAAAGGTATCCTTGTTTTCTTCAAAATATGTTTTTAATTCTTCATCGGTAATGTCTATTCTAGGTTCCAGTAGTTTTTTCGTTTGGATAAACTGTTTAATATCTTCTTCAACTTCTGTACGAGTTACTCCACTCGCTTCAATCGCATTCGTAAAAACATCCTCTCCTCCATAGGAGTCGATCAATACCTGCATTTCCTCATCAATCTCTTTATCGGAGACTGTTATCTTTTCTTTCTCCGCTTCTTGTTCAATAATCTTATTCGTGATTAATGTATCTAAAACCTGTGAGCCGTAAAATTTCTCTAATGATGTGTGCAGTTCATCGCGTTCAATTTCCACGCCATTCACACTAGCCACTACATCCTTCTTTAAAAATGTGAAACCACTGATCACGATGAGTGCAATACATAAGATGGACCCAATGACCCAAACTAGTTTTGTTTTCCCCATTATTTTTTATCCCTTCACCGCTATGCGTTATTCAATTCCAGTATTATTGCTTGTTAAGATTAGTTTTGCCGTTTCAAGTTTGCCGCCACGGTAAAAGCTTAATTCAATTTCATCTCCAATTTTTACTTTTGAATATAAATATTTTCGTAGATCCATTGAGCTTTTAACATCAGTATCATTAATTTTCACGATAACGTCAGTCATTTTTAATCCAGCTTTTTCAGCTGCAGAGTTCTGTGCAACACTGGTAACAATGACTCCTTCTTTTATATCATCAGGAAGGTCGGCGTAATACATTCTTGGAATTTCAGCAAGGTCCGCTAAGCCAATACCGATAAATGGACGCTCAATTTTACCATTTTCAATTAGACTATTGATTATTGGCACGACATCATTACTTGGAATAGCAAAGCCTAAGCCTTCAACACCACTGTTTGCAATCTTTAAGCTGTTAATTCCAATGACTTGCCCTTGTGTATTTAAAAGGGCTCCACCACTATTACCAGGGTTGATAGCAGCATCAGTCTGAATAACATTTAATTCCCAGCTGCCTGCAGAGGTATCGACAGAAATACTTCGATCCTTTGCACTTACAATTCCTGATGTAACGGTTCTTGATAGATCAAGCCCAAGTGGGTTTCCAATCGCAAATACCTGGTCACCAGGGCGTAGAGACTCAGAATCACCAAATTGTAAAACAGCCTCGACATTTTTAGAGTCTATTTCTAAAACAGCTAAATCGGTTAACGGATCTGTTCCAATCAACTTAGCCATTGTTTTTTCACCATTATAAAGCGAGATTTCCACTTCATTTGCATTTTCAATTACGTGATTATTTGTCACAATATAGGCTTTATCGCCGTCCTTTTGAAAAATAACCCCAGAACCGGTTCCGCTTGGAACACTTTGTGAGTTATTTCTGTTAAACGGATTTTGTTGAGCTTGCATACTCGTAATTCCAACAATTCCTTTTGATGCATCTTCAACCATATCTGCAACAGAAGATGTTGAGTCATTTACTGTAGTTGGTTGAATTTGCACAGGTCCAGAAGCTTCAATAACATCTGATTGCTGCTCGGTCGCAGGTTCACCTGAATTGAAATATCCTTGTAATCCGTCAATATGAGGTGCAACTCCAAGTGTTAATGCCGAACCAAGGACACCAGCAGATACCATAGATAGAAAACCTTTCATCTTGCCATTTGATTTTTTCTCCTTTGGTTTTGATGAGCGAAGAGCCGCTTCTTCAGTAACCGCTGATTGCTGAATCGTTTCTGCTTCAACCGGCTTAGATGACACTTGATCTGCATCTGACTCTTGTTCCATTTCTTCCAGTTTGGTATGAATGTCTTCAGTATGATTTTCATCATTTTCTAGTTTGTTAGGTTGATCCTCTGTATGATTAAATTCATTAAAACGTTTATCGTTTTCCATTATGAATTCCTCCTTAACTAACTCCATGTATATATCATAGACAAAAATTATGAACAAAATATTAACAAACCTTGAAAAGACATGGAAAAATCGAAGAAAATCCACCTATAGACAAGTGGATTTTACTCAAATGGGATGCGAATTTCAAATTTGGTTCCTTTTCCTTTTTCACTTGACACTTCAATTTTCCCATTATGAAGGTGGACAAGTTGCTTTACAATTGAAAGTCCTAGACCGAATTGGCCAAATGGGGAACCCGTTCGGGAGACATCTGCCTTATAAAAACGATGCCAGATCTTTTCGATTTCCTCTGGGTCTATTCCTACGCCTGTATCTTCAATTTCGATAATCGTTTCATGCTCACCTTTTTTTCCTCGAATCCAAATTGTCCCGTTATCAGTGAACTGAATACTGTTTTTTATAATATTGATTAATATTTGTATCAAACGATCATAATCAGCTGTAATCAATAAACCATCTGGAACTTCAATCATGATTTGATCATCTTTTTCATCTGCCTGCGGCTCAAGTGTATCTTTTACAACTTCTAGTACTTCAATTAATTCAATTGTTTCTTTTTGGAGGGTCACTTGATTGGATCGGATTTTTTCATAATCCAAGTTTTCATTCACAAGGCGAATGAGACGTTTTGTTTCCTGACTTACCAATTGAACACCCTTCGCCTTTTCTTCTTCAGGGATCAAGTCATTTTTCAGGCCTTCAATCACACCACTAATTGTTGTGAGGGGTGTCCGCATTTCGTGGGAAACATCGGCCATGAATTTCCGTCTCCGGCTTTCTAGACTTTCAATTTCCTCCATCGACTTTTTCAAACGTTCCGCCATCTCATTAAAATCGTTTGATAGTTCACCAATTTCATCAAAATCAGAAGAAGGCAACTTCACGGAAAAATCACCAGCGGAAATCATCGAGGTTGCTTTCCTTAATCGCTTGATGCGCTTCACATGGATGGTCGACAAAATCCAACTCATTAAAAGAGCAACAGCTAGCGCCAAAAACATCGTGGAAAACAAATACTGGTTGATATCATGGATCATTTCTTGTGTTCCACTTATAGGTGACGCAAGTAGGACTCCACCTACAAAGGTTTGGCCAATCATATAAGGCATGACGATAAACGTCACTTCCTGTTCAAAACGCTTATAATCCTGTTTGACTGACACGATATGGCCACTTCGAACCTTGTCCCATTCCTTCTTTTTCAACTCCACTTGCGGTACAAATCCACCTACGGCACTCAGGCTTACTCCATTTTCATCAAATACTGTAAATAAAATGTTCCGTTCACCAAGCATATTTGAGTATTGACGTATTAACACATCAACATTTGAAGTACGACTAATATCTCGAATAATGTTCTCACCATTTGCCGTTAATTCTTCAACCTTTTCTTCAAAAACAAGGTTACTTACGTAATGCGCGAACACAATACTTAAGATAATAAACGCAACCACGATCACACTTATGTGACTTACAAGCTGCTGGAACATGTACCGAAACTTCATTTTTCTTCCTCAACGGACTCATCGAATTTATAGCCCACACCCCATACTGTATGGAAAAACGGCTTGCTGGCAGTTCCTAGTTTTTTACGAAGTCGCTTTATATGTACGTCAACTGTTCGTTCATCTCCGTAAAACTGGTAGCCCCAGACACGATCCAATAATTGTTCCCTTGAAAACACTTGCTTAGGGTGCTGCGCAAAGTAATACAGTAAATCAAATTCCTTAGGGGTTAAATTGGTAATAGGGTTACCATCTAACAGAACCTCACGTGTATTTTTATTTATTTTAAAATGCTCTGTTTGAAGGGTGTCCACTTCCACTTCACCTGTGGCCCTATTTTGATAACGACGGGTAACTGCCTTAATCCGTGCCATCAGTGCGAGTGGGCTAAATGGTTTTGTGACATAGTCATCCGCCCCCATCTCAAGTCCCAATACCTGATCAGATTCACTATCTTTTGCTGTCAGCATGATAATCGGAACGGTGTTTTTCTCTTCACGAATTTTTCGGCAGATGGTTACTCCATCCATCCCAGGCAGCATCCAGTCTACAATGAGTAAATCCCAAATTTCCTCTTTAAAGCGGTGATATCCCTTTAGACCATCATGGACAAACTCACCTTCGATACCTTCTTTTGAAAAAAACATCTCAATCATAGAACAAACACTTTCATTATCTTCTATTACAAGAACTCTCATGTTTCCAACTCCTATTATTTAAACCTACCGTACTATTATTTTACACCACAAGTATCTTTAATTGAAAGAAGGGACCATCCATAATTGAACGTCCCTTGATATTCCTATACTCGCATTTCCGCATGTTGTATCTCTGACTTTTCTATTTGAATGGTGGTGTGTTCAATTTTAAATTTATCACGAATTTTATCAATTGCTTGCTGTAAAATGTCCTGACTGTCATGGTCGTCCTCAATTAAAATATGACAGGTGAGAGAATCTATGCCAGATGTAATTGTCCAAATGTGGAGGTCATGAACATCAATCACTCCGTCAATTTCCTCAAGTGTCGCTTTGACCTCCTTTTGGTCAATTGTAATCGGCGTCCCTTCCATGAGGATGTGAATCGAATGCGTCAACACACCCCAAGCACTTTTTAAAATGAGGACAGCTACCACTACCGAAATGATCGGGTCCGCAATATACCAATCAAACAGTAGCATCAATAAGCCTGCGATAATCGCCCCAACTGAGCCTAGAGCATCCCCTAGAACATGTAGGTAGGCGCTGCGCAGGTTAACGTTATTTTTCACATCACCTTTGCTAATCAATGACCAAGCACTAAGTAAATTCGCTAAAAGGCCAATTCCTGCAATGATCATCATTGTTCCACTCGATACTGTTGGGGGCTCAGAAAAGCGTTTAAGGGCTTCATACACAATAAAGCCTGCAATGATAAATAATGTTACTGCATTGAATAGAGCTGCCAAAATCTCAAATCGGTAAAATCCATAGGTTTTCTTCGGTGAAGCAGGTCTTGTCGCAAACCAAAACGCAACCAAACTTAAAAATAATGAACTTGCGTCACTCAGCATATGACCTGAATCGGAAAGTAGGGCTAAGCTATTTGTGATCAGACCGCCGAAAAATTCAAGCAGCATGATTCCCGTGGTAATAATTAATGCAATGAGTAAGCCTTTTTTATTTCCTTCTCTTACTTCATCAAAGTGATGGTGATGATGGTGGCCATGGTGGTCATGTCCGTGATGATGATGGTGATGGTGATGATGTCCCATCATTCTCCCCTCCTATTCGTGTTCAATATGATGAATGACCTGGTGTAGCAAGGTGATGACATGTTCATCATCATATGTATAAAGAAATGTATTGCCATCTCGTC
Organism: Bacillus sp. JJ1533; assembly: GCF_036965045.1. NCBI lineage: Bacteria > Bacillati > Bacillota > Bacilli > Caryophanales > Bacillaceae > Bacillus > Bacillus sp. JJ1533. The sequence goes on from NZ_JBALOV010000056.1 coordinate 14,908, forward strand.
GGTATGTCACTAAGCGGAGATTTCTTAGTAGACTTAGTTGATGAGATACAGCTGATTGTGACATTTCGAGGACCTCTGCGATATGGGTGACTGAGCATTCCTCCTGTGATAATAAGTACAGAATCTTGATTCGTGTTGGATCAGCGAGTGCTTTAAAAATCCGTGATGCTTCGTCTATCGTCACTTGCGATAAAAATGAATGATCCTTTTGTTCCAATTTTCTAACCTTCTTCCTTAAATTTGCTTGGCAGCCTGGATATGCTGAGCGATGTATTTTGCATCATCTGCGACTCCTTGAAGTAGAGCAGAGCCTCTTCGTGACTGCCATGGCAGGCCTAAAAAGTAAAGACCCTTTATATTTGTAATTCCTTTATGTTGGTGAGGTTTACCGTTTTGATCTAATACTTCTGGAATATGCAGCCATTGATAATTTGATTTATATCCTGTTGCCCATACGACATTTGACACCTCTAAATCGCTTTTATCTTGAAAAAAGAATGTATCTTCTTTTATGTTTACTGTTCTTGGTTTTAATGTGATTTTTCTGGATTTTATTGCCTTCTTTAATTCAGAACCAAAAATCGGGTCTGGCCGATTTTTAATAAAAGTACCTAATCTCGATGTTGCATTTGCTTTGAGTATACCAAATTTATCAAACCACCAAAAAATGCTCTTTCCACCAATATCCTGTGGAATAAAAGTGAGTTTTTGGTTAACTGATAGGTGTACATCCCGCTCTTTAGCTAGCTCAACTGCAATTTGCGCACCGGAGTTTCCCCCACCTATAACTAATACAGGTCCATTTTTTAGTTGTTCTGGATTTTTGTAGCGCGATGAATGAATTTGACATACCTTATCGGATAAGCTTTCTGCAAAGTTTGGTATGAAAGGCTCTTGAAACGGACCTGTTGCGATTACCACATTCTTTGTATGAATTGTTTCATTCGCTATTTCAATTTTGAATCCTTTTCCTGCTTTAGTAACCCTATTAACCGATGTATTCAGTTTGATGGGAAAAGAATGGTATGATGCGTAAATAGAAAGATAATCTGCAACCTCGTCCTTTGTAGGGTAGCCATGCCTTGGACCATTCATTTGAAATTCCGGAAGTTCACTATAAACTCTTGGGGTAAAAAGAGTCAGCGAATCATACCGCTTTCGCCACACTTCTCCGATTTCCTTTGCCTTGTCTAAAAGCAGAAAAGAGTGGTTTGTCTTTTTCAAATAAGAGCCCATGGCTAATCCCGCTTGACCAGCTCCGATAACCACGACATCATACATAACATTCGCCGCCTTCCCATCAACTATATGAGCATATGTTCATATACAATATTATAATAGGGTAAAAAAGGTGTCAATTAAAATTGGAAAATTAGTTCTATTAAAAAAACCTGCATTCCCTTCTGAAATGCAGGTTTACACCTATTTCATTTGTTCCCATTCTTCCCGTAGCAATCCCATACGAATCGAGTCATAGTAGACACCATTATAATAGCGGCATTTCCGCATACGTGCTTCAAGTGTCATGCCAAGTTTCTGACCGACCTTGATCATACGGTGATTTCCAGACCAAGTGGTGTATCCAACTCTTTCGATGTATGGGATAGTTTCAAACAAATAGTCAATCCACAGCTTAATTGTTTCTGTTCCATAGCCATCACCCCAATATTCAGGAAGATAGATGACTATGCCCATCTCAAGCCATCTTGTGGCTTCACTTTCCCAGTAAAAAATGACTGTTCCAATGGTTTGACCATCTGCCTCAATAATCATTTGATCTAATGGATAATGTTGTACGGTAAGCTGATGCTCGGCTTTTTTTAAATATGTTTCTTTATCAATGTACTTGTGCGTGAAATAAGGCGCATCCCACTTTTTCCATTCCGGATTTGGATCACCATAGCGCAACTCCCAAAGCTTAGGTAAATCTTCTTTTTCGACTTGACGTAAGGTTACTTTTTCTCCCTTTATTTTGACTAGGTTCATTGTGTTCCCCCTGTTTTCATGTTTCCTATAGTTTTTATTCGGTATGAAGAGGGAAAATCCTTTCTTTTCTTTAACCTATTATTGGTTTTGGTCATTTTCCGTTACGTAAAAAAAGCATGCAGCGATAATCTGCATACTTTTAATATCCGACTACTTCCAAGAAGTTGTTTTTAAATGATTCTTCTTTTTCAAATTGCATTTCTTGTTGTTGTTCGATTTCAGAACGTCTTGCCATCTCGAACTCTTTTAATCTTGATGTGCTTAAGTCTCCATCGTGTAAGGCTTGCTCAAGGATAGGCGCTAACACATAAGCATCCTTAATTGCACAGTTAACTCCGATTGCAGCCGTTGGTGTCATCGTGTGCGCCGCATCACCAAGGATGACAAGACCATCCTTCACCCAAGTGTCTGCATTGGAGCTAAACACTTTCAAGCAAACGAAGTTTTTCCAGGATTGGATGTGTTCACGAACAATTGGCTCTAATTCCGGAAAGCTTGTGATAAGTGGTTCCAAAAATGGTTCCAGCGGTTGTTTGCGTAAAGAAGCAAATGTACCTTCTTCAATGTTCCAGCCAATTTGGATCATCCCTCCTGTTTGTGTGAACAAGGCAAGTTGATGACCATTAACGAGAACCATTTTTGTTGAAGGCTCCCAACCAGCTGGTGCTGGGATCTTTGCCCAAAGCACATCATAGCCATGTGTTTCCTCAGAAGCAGCAATGCCTGCAAGTCTTCGAACTGTCGAATAACGTCCATCCGTGCCCACGACGACCCGGCTTGAGATATTGATTTCTTGTCCATTTTGTTTTGCTGTCACACCCGTATAGTTTCCTTTTTCGTCCTGAACTAACCCGGTAACATTTGTGTTTAAAAGCAGTTGGTAATTAGGGAACTGTGCGGCCTCGTTTGAGATAGCTGTTAAAATGTGCGGCTGGGGAATATGGATTCCAACGTGATCTTCTTGTGTTGGAGTGATTGATTTTACGATATTACTACCATAATAGTACTCAACCTTCTTCATTTTTAATAACCCAAGTGCCTCTATTTTATCGAAAAGTTGATGTTCTTTTAAAATGGTTTCGGTTTCTGCATTGATATGCTCACCTCTAAATTCACGTTCGTTACCTGAAGTGCGCTCAACAACAATCGTTGATATGCCTTTTTTAGCTAATAAAAAGCCAAGCAAAGCCCCTGCCGGACCTCCACCAACAATACAAACATCTGTCTGTAGATTCATGTTCTCACCTTCTATAGTAATCGTTAGATGTAAAAAAGTTTTCTAATAAGAAACAAAGTTTACCTTAACAATAATTAAATGATATCAACCATGTTTTAATAGGTCAACTAATTTTCATTTCCAGTCAAGGTTGTAATAATATAGAAGATAACATGAGTTTTTTAGAAGGAGAGTGTTAAATGAGGCGAATTCTTATGGTGGTTGTTTTTGTCTGTGCCCTTATCTTGACAGGCTGTCAAAGCCAGCAAACTGCCCCAGCGCAGCAAGTGAATGACGATGAAAAGTCACCACCACAACAAGCGGAAGTAGATGGAAACAAAAATGAACCATCTCAGCAAGTAGAAGAGGTGGATAAGGAAAAAGAGGAACCACCTAAGCAACCAGAAGAGGAAAGTAATGTAGAGCCTTTTGAAATAAATTCAGCAATGTATGAGAACCGGGAATTAACGATTCACTATCCTCAGCTTGTAAACATGCAAAATAAAGACCTGGAACAACGTATCAATACTTTTATTAAAGATGATGCCGTTCTTTTTTTGAATCAATATCAGGATGGCGGTTCTCCGCTCAAAATGGATTATGAAGTCATACTTCCAGAATCTGATACCTTTACCATTCAATATACGGGCAATTATAACGGTGGTATGTATCCGACCCATCTTCTTTTTAAAACCAATATCGATTGGAAAAAAGGGGAGAAAATCAAGTTATCCGATCTTTTTGTTATAGATGAACAGTTCATTGAAACATTAAAAAATGGGAAATATATGGATTGGGAGAATCCACCTGAGCCAAATAAGGAAAAACAAGCTGCTGTTATTGAATACTTGAACACCTTTACTAACCAAAATCTTATCGAAGCTTTTCAGAAGGCAGATCACCCAAACCCTGAAGAAAATCAATATGGTATTTTTTCTCACTACCTTAATAACACTGTTGTCATTAGCATTCAAGTCCCACATGCGCTTGGAGACCATGCGGAGTTTGAACTGAACATAGCAGATTTGGTGAAAAAATAGTAAGCCCCCCTTCTTTTGCAGTAAAAGAAGGGGATTTTTATAATAATGACAATCAAACCTACTGATGACATTTCAATTTTTCTCGATATTTTGTCAAATTTATAAATGACAAACAGTTTGTACTTTGTGCTAGAATATTAATATATCAATGATGTATACGGTTACAACCATGAGGAGTGATTGGAAATGAAGGTTAGAGATTTCATGATTACAAAAGTTTTTACAGTTAAATCTTCTACAACGATTAAAGATTTGTTATATGTACTTCAATCAAATCGTATTGGCGGTGTCCCTGTTGTAGATGATAAAGAACAATTAATCGGCATGGTCTCCGATGGGGATGTGATACGCTATCTAACTCCAAAACCTTTAGGTATTGCTGGAATTGTTTTTTTAATTGAGGATGGAGAATTGGAAGATGTATTACGGGAAAAATTAGATACACCCGTAAAAGAAATTATGACGAAGAGAAATGTCATCTTCGTCTCGCCGGATGAGGATTTCGAAAGCACCATGCGTCTGTTATCGAAGAACCGGTTCAAAAAATTGCCTGTTGTTAATCGGGCTGGCCGTGTGGTAGGTGTTTTAAGCAGGGGAGATATTATCAAAAGTATTACGAAGAAAATCCTAATATCCTAAAAAAGAAACCATTCGCCAAGATATGCCTTAACGAATGGTTTCTTGAATTTATAAAATGATTTGTTCAAACTTTAAATTGTTCCTGCAATCATTCGGGTTGTCGAGTTACTAAAACATCACATTTCGCCGAACGTACGATAGCTCCAGAAACAGATCCGGTAATGAAACGTTCAACAGCATTCAGCCCTGTGGCACCACAAACAATCAGATCAGCATCGATAAAATCAGCAATTTCATTTGTAATAATTGTTTTTGGAGAGCCATATTCAATTACAGCTGACACGTTTTCAAGACCTTCAGCATGTGCTTGTGCCTTATAATCATTGACAAGCTCATCTGCTATCTGCTGTGCACGGTCTAGCATTGAACTGTCAAAACCTTTGTACGAGTTAATATTTAATACATTTACAATGTTCAATTTTGAACCCTTATTCCTTTTTGCAAGATCGATTGATTTGCGGAACGCGTATTCAGCTTCTTTAGACCCGTCCACAGCTACTAGAATACTTTTATACAGTTTTCCCATTTTCCATTATCTCCTTCTAGACGATTAAAAGTTTATTACTATTCTTAATGGTAGATTTTGTGGAAATCCTACTAGTTTTGAACAGGTTTTGTTGCTTTTACCGTTGATGCTGATTTTTCCTTTACACTGGATCCCTTTTTTACAAATAAAGATAAAATTAACGTTACAACTGAAATTCCAGTAACAAAGTAGAATGCGTACTTTACACCTGCAGCTAAGATTTCAGGATTTGATGCAGCAGGAATATCGATAACATAGCTTGCTTGACCAGCCGTAAATAACGTAATTGCGATTGCTGTACCTGCTGCCCCAGCTACTTGATTCAATGTATTCATAGCGGCTGAACCATCAGCATATAGTTCACGTGGCAACTGGTTAAGTGCGTTTGTTTGTGATGGCATCATCACCATTGTTATCCCAAAGAAGAAAATCATAAATGCAACGATAATTTGCCAACCAGGTGTAGATGCTGATATGACGGATGCAAACATGAAATTTGCAATCAGAATAACTATCGAACCAATAATGACAAAAACACGTGGTCCGAACTTGTCAAATAGAGTACCAACAATTGGTGACATAACCACATTGACAGCATTGCCAGGAAGTAATAATAAGCCAGCCACAGCTGCAGTATATAATAATGCATCCTTTAGATACATTGGCAAGAGAATACCAGCTGCTAAAATCATTAAAATGCCGAGGAACATCATCGCTGTTGCTGTTTCACCAAATAATCCGATAAAGGTCCCAAACATTAAAATAAATGCCATTATTTTCGGACTTTTGACTTGTAATTGTGTGTTCATAAAAATCTCCTTTTTTTTGCTTATTTGACCGTGGTGAATCTATTTTTTGGCATAATAAAGGCCAATTCCCATTTCAACTTGAGCTGTGCTCATGAAAAATAGGAATTAGCCGTTTTTCAAAAACCATATTATTCACTTTCGAAACTCCTGTAATAAATTCGGTAATACTTGAGAAATGGTTTGGAGTGGAAGGCTTGATTTTTGTGTTAAACAAAGCATCATTCCACCCTCAACAGTTGCTACCAAAGAAAGAGCAATTGAATCAGCGATTTCTGTCGAAAATCCATCCGCGATTAACTTGTTTGTATATATACCCTGCATTTTTGTATATAAAAGAGAACAAGCATTACGGACTGGTTCACTAAGGGAAGCCATTTCACTGACGATGCTGCTAAACGTATATCCAGCAATCGTTCCTTCCGTTTCAAAATGAACGATTAATTGATCAATCGTAGCTTTTGTAGCTTCTTTTGTGTTCGGATACTGATTAAAAATGTTTTCAATATCCTGTGTAATCACTTCGTTTAAGGATTGCAGACAAGCAATTAATAATTCTTCCTTTCCATTTGGAAAGTGATGATATAGAGAACCCTTTGAAATATTGCATGCTTTTAAGATTTCACTTAAGCCTACACCTATATATCCTTTTTGTTGGAAAAGCTTTGTTGCAACATCGATAATCAGCGATTTCGTATCCATTCCCGTAGCACACCTCCACCATACCAACCGGTCTGTTTGTAACTTTACCAAAAATTTTTTCTTATAGTCAAGTGTTTTTTTCACTACGATTAAAGTGTTAACTAATTTCAGACGGATGTGATGTCTCGAAAATGACAAAAAAGGCTATTCGCCAACCGTAGAACTAATCGTTATTTTTTTTGTCATTCTGAATGAGTTTATTGAAATGACTTTGTTCATTACCAGAAAGCTGTTGGAGTATATTCGATTGCAGTTGGTTTAATATTTCCTCTAATTCTCCGATTGTTACTGGCTTAGCATGTTTAATTAACTCATATCCCAGTTCCCCATTAATCTCAATCGAAGCAGTTTTAACATCGGAAATCGAAGAAATTCCATTTTGTCGTATTCTTGCCTCCAACTGTTCAGCGGTCATGCGGAGTTTTTTTAGATTGGGAGTTATAATTATTCCATCCTGTATAACCGGTGTTGGCTTTCCTATAAATAATTTTTCAATAAAATTAAACTTACTTGTTAAAAACTGAACAAGTAAGAGAAGTGCTACAAGGGAACATAAAGCAAATATTGTTTTTATTAAGTCATTCTCTGAAATAGCGTGACCTATTGTTGAGGCCATCGCTAATATTGTTATCGTTTCTAAACTTGTCATTTCTGCCATTGTTTTTTTACCGGCAATCCGAAATAAGCAAAATCCAGTAAATAAGATAGCCAACGCTTCCCAAATATAATTCATTTTATCCCTCAATTTTAACAATAATAAACGCTACTATTAAATTTCCCTTTATTTTCTAAAAAATACAGCTTCTTTGCAATTCAAAAATCCTGCTTCGTATCCGAAACTAACTGTTTTTAGCCTGCATCAACTCATATATCTTACGGGCAGTGTTGACATTTCTTACCGTAATCTGTTTGTAAATTTTAGTTCCAATAATCTTTGCCATTCCGCTTTTGGTTACATGTTTCTTGTCAACGGACCATAGAATTGCACCTGGGACATATTTCACCGAGTCAATGTTTGGTTTGATGACAAGATTATTCAGTACAGATACATCATCAATTTCATCCCATAAAAACATGACATCACTTTTCATATCTTTGTCATTTCTCCACGAGTCAGGAATTGCGTCAATTATTCCTCTGACATCATCCATACTACGCACTACGACTTTAATTTCCAATCCAAAATCATTATGTATTGCTTCCTCTAAAATACGAGAGAGTTCAGTTTTTGATTTGCCTTTATCTGAAAAAATAATATTACCTGTATTGATATATGTAACAACGTCATTCATCCCGACATTTTCAAACGTTTGTTTAAGCAATTTCATATCAATTTTATTTTTTCCACCTACATTAATCCCCCGTAAAAGAGCAATATAAACCATAACCGTCCTCCCTTCAATTTTTACTCATCACCTAATTATTTCCACTACCTTATCGGAATTCACTATAATTCTGCTACCCTCAGTTGTGAGTATTTCAATGGGATATACAACGGAAACTTTATCAGAGAAGATCCACCTTCTCCCTGGCTGATTAAGGATAATGTATATTCCCTTAGATTTATCTCCCATAAAATTAAGTGATGTTTGGCTAAGTGAAGCATTATTCATCTGTTGAATCCCAATATCAATTAACCTATTTCCCGTACTCATTGCATTATCTACAGTAAGACCGATTTCGCTAATATTTAATACACTTTCTATCGAGAATGGATTTGTTCCCTTTTCAGAAGTACTTCTTGAAATGAATTCGACAATATTCCCAGCAGGATCATTAAAATAGAGAGCATGTGCAGAAAAGAAGGAAAAATAAGCTTCATCATCTCCATCCTCCATACTTAACTTAACTCTCTCTTTCACCCATGATTTCGCTTCTTGAAACTGGTTAGACGGAATATTAAATGCAAAATGGTAAAAAGGGGTTCCTTTGATGTTTTCTGATGTGAACTCCAACTCACTCGTTCCCACTTCAATGCGGAAACTATTTTTATCCTCGTTTAGTAAAGGAAAGCCAAAAAGGCCCACATAGAACTTCTTCATTTCATTGATTTTATCTGATTTTAAGATTAGTAATTTGATTTCCATGAATGATACTCTCCTTATATACTATTGATTCATTACGGCAAATCCCATCCAACCAATAAGGATGAAGTTTGGTGCAATTAGCAAAATGGACAGCCAATTCATCCTTTTGGCTAGAGATACTGCAGCTCCTACATAAAATAATGGAAAGAGGAGCCCCCAGATTTCAAATCGTGGTGTAGCCGCTAAATATAGCGACAGGGGGACGATAAGTACTGAGGATATCACAAGTAAGATAGGCTTTTTTATGCGTATTGCTAAAATAGACAGAATTAATGATGCAATCATAAATGGCCAAAATAGGAATGCCATAAAAAACCTCCAATCGGTACTAAAGAAAATTGTACAATATGGATAATTTCAACAAAAAGAAGTGTTATTCCTGCTTGAATAACACTTCTCTAGTCTGTTTATGATTTTAAAACAAGCAAGATGATGAGGAAGATAATGAGACCGATCATAAAAATCGTGCCGAGACTTGCGCTGTAAACGATGTACACTTTTACATAAAGAATGACATGGACAATCAGAATGATAAGTATTAATATCAGCAACAAGATTGCAACATTCACATTTTTATTTCGCTTCAAAAAATCAGCACCTTGAAATAGATTAGGAAGGTATGTATTATCACGTTTATTCGCTATCGGATTACAATATTCCTTAAAAAAGCCCTAATCAAAAAGTGCCCTTCTTAATTTGAACACTATCTTTTTCTAACTAAACGATATATCCCTAATAATAAGAATAGAATACTTATAGCCCAGGCGATACCCGCAAATCCTATATAAAAAGATGCTTCCTCCGATGCCATGCTGGTTTCAGGGCTATTCGTGTTTATTGCTTTAAGGAGATTATACCCGGCAAGACAAAATAAGACCTGATAGATAAGTAGGTAAATAAATGAACGAACATCAAATTTCCTGCTAATCCAAAATCCAAGCAAAAAAATAAACTGGGTAAACGTTACGCTCCAAAATCCCCAAAACAGCATTGTGTACACTTCTGCTTCTAAAAACATATCATTTCCTCCATGTTATGAGTGAGGACGCCACCGCCCAAAGCCACCCTCTGTATTGATGATTTGTCCGGTAATCCATGAAGCTTCCTCCGTTAATAACCACGAAATAAGTCTTGCGGGATCTTCTGGCTGTCCCATTCTTCCAAACGGAAACATTGGCTTTAGGTTTTCCCACACTTCCTTGGTCATATATCCCGTGTCAACTGGTCCCGGATTCACGGTATTGACGGTTATGTTCTGATCAGCTAGTTGATCTGATATGGTTAACGTCAGATCAGCAAGCGCTCCCTTGGAGGCCACGTATGCAACTTCACCATACATTGGCCCTAACCTTTGACCCGAAGTCATGAAAATAATTCTGCCTCTGCCAGTCTGGGGATCATGTTGTTTCGCAAAATATTGAGCTAATAATATAGATGAACGTGCATTAACTGCCCAGTGTTGATCCAACATTTCAACAGTTAGCTCCCCAATTGCTCCATCAGACCCACTCATCGCATGATTGCAAACAAGCGCATCGATATGACCACAATTACTGCTGATCTCATCCATTATCCTTTTTGGTTCATTGGGGTTTAAAAAATCCCCGCTTACCTCATACAGATAAGCATCATCTACTAACTCCGCTTTTATGCCTTTTACGACTTCACCCAAATCATCTGCGCCCCAGGATTGTTTTTTGTCATGAGGCTGAAAATGATGAATTATTACAGATGCCCCCCATGCTGCAACTTGACGTGCAATCGCATAGCCAATGCCTTGACGACGACTGACTCCAGTTATAAGTACTTTTCGCTCTTTAAGTGGGTATTGGTCTCGAATTAATTCACTCATGAATCCGTGACCTCCTTTTCGTTGGATAAAAGTTCCTTCTATTACCCTTTTAAAATAGCATATTTTTCCAAACCTCACATCTATTTTTTCTAACATTCATGTTCACATTTTATGGGGAATCTCCTCTACAGTAAAAATTATTTCAGAATTGTAAATGTATTATTTAAACGTGTCTAGCACCTTAGCATTACCTCCATTATTTCTTTTATAAAATGACTTTTAACTTCATTACAAAAGTACCAGTTTTCAAAAAGAGTATATTGATAGATTATGCTAAAATAGCTATTTTTTTCTTTTGAACACATTTGTAACATGAGGATTGTCCCATTTTCTCCATTTAACCTTTTATTTACCTCCAAGTAAAACGTTGTCCACACTCAAAATCTATACTAAATCTATCAAAACATTAGGAGGAGTAAAAATGAAAAAGAAATCTATTAAAAAGAAATTGATCCCGTTTGCTGTTGTATCTTCACTTGCGTTAGGAGCTCTTGCTGGAAACTTTTCCGTTCCAACAGCAGATGCAAAATCAAACAATTATAATAGCCATAATGGTAAAGCTAAAAATGTCATTTTAATGGTTCCAGATGGCTATTCAGCTTCTTATGCAACAAACTACAGATGGTACAAGGGTGAAGAATCGATTTTAGACTCAATGCTAGTTGGGATGCATCGTACCTATTCCTCTAACTCAGAGGTAACAGACTCAGCTGCAGCAGGTACTGCGATGGCAACTGGAGTCAAAACAAATAATGGAATGATTAGTACAGCGCCAGATGGAAAAGAACTAAAAACAATTCTTGAAGCTGCCGAAGAAAAAGGAAAATCATCAGGCTTGGTCGCTACTTCAACGATCACACATGCAACACCAGCTGTGTTTGCTTCACATGTTGCTTCACGTTCAAATGAAGCAGATATTGCCCCACAATTGCTTGAAAATGGTGTCGATGTTCTCCTTGGAGGAGGGAAACAATATTTCCCAGATTCCTTAATCAATGAGGCAGAAGAAAATGGGTATCAATATGTAACAAATCAAGATGAGCTTGAAAATGCAAAAAAAGCGGACAAGCTTATCGGTTTATTCGCTGAAGATGGCATGGCACCTGAATTGGACCGCGATGAAACTGATCAACCAAGCCTTGCAGAAATGACAGAATCTGCATTGGATGTCCTTAAAAAGGATAAAGATGGTTTCTTCTTAATGGTTGAAGGCAGCCAAATTGACTGGGCTGGCCATGATAATGATGCTGCTTGGGCGATGAAGGACAGTGAGGCATTTGAACTTGCTGTTGAGAAAGCAGTCGAATTTGCGAAGAAGGATGGCAACACATTAGTAGTTGTTGCTGGTGACCATGATACTGGCGGAATGTCAGTCGGTGGTTATGGTAAAGGAGACGCAAACCTTGAAGTATTGCGTAATGTTTCAGCAACTGGCGATTTCATGGAAAGCAAATTGAACGCTGACCGCAGTAATGTAAAAGAAATTGTTAAACAGTACACGAACCTTGATTTAACAGATGCCGAAGCTGAGAGAATTAAAACGGCTAAAACGCCATCGATTGCTATCAATCAAGTCGTTTCTGAACGTGCTATCGTAGGCTGGTCAAGCACAGGTCACACAGGTACCGACGTACCATTATATGCATTCGGACCAGGGGCTCAGTTATTTAGCGGATTGCATGAAAACACAGACCTGCCTGTACTAATGGCCGAGGCAATGAAAATTAAATTTAACCCAGGAAAATAATGTACAAAGGAGCTGTTTTGACACAGCTCCTTTTCCTTTCCTGACTACCAAGGTAAATATTTTAAATCTCAATTACTAAAATACAATTTATACCCCTAATTCGTTCTCTCATTTCTTTCTGCCTTGACTGCTAGAATACGAGTTTCAGCCCCAAATTTCTTACGGATGCTTTTTCTTGCTTCTGCAGGTGTCCTTGCGGTAACTGACTTACAATGTGTTTTCCCGTCTGTCTCAATTTCAACTTGAAAGCATTTAGCTCCACATCTCATGAGACCTCTCCTTTTCGTTTCTGTTTCATAATTGCGGGAATCGTTAGGATGAGTAATAAAACCCCTACAATTAAATATTATCCCTTTCCCTCATAGGAAATTATTAGTATCAGTTCCCAATAATTGCTCGGACCAGAATCAGCTCCTTCTGTAAAAGGAAAATCAAATACTTAAGGTAAAATCCCAATAAACGATAGTAAACTACCTATTACCAAAAATAAGATTAAGATTTTCCTCATCATACACCTCGAATTCACATGCCTCGCTTTTTTGCGTCACGGGCA
>NZ_JBALOV010000057.1:0-38877 GCF_036965045.1 Bacillus sp. JJ1533
AAGAGTATATAACCAAAACTTTCCATAAGTTAAACGAAATACCCAAAGACTCCCTATGAAATAAGGTCCAAAAGCAAAAGCTAATCCATTATTAGCTATCGTTTTAATACCACCCTTTGCTTTCCACCAGTTTCGAGGAGCACCTATTAGGTATTCTGTTAAAATAATTATAGATGAAAACAGTGTGACAGGTAGATATTTAAAAAATGACTTTTTTGGGAGAAAAAAACAGTGCCCCATGATATTAAAATCAATCCTTATAGTTAAATTCCTGCTAACAAACAAGAACTCTTTGGATTTAATTACCAGTAAAATAAAGGATATCTATATCGATATAAAAAAGGTAGATATCAATCCAGAAAAGGGTGTTTAACTTGGTGAAAAAAGGAATTATTTTATTACTTACACTTATTTTATTATTAGTTTTAGTATCTTGTGGATTGGCCAATTCTCAGAGTTCTAAAGAAGAAAATGTAGAGGAAATGCTAATCGCAGATAAAGAGCAAGAAAATGTAAAAGATGCACGAATAGAAGGAACTAAGTTAGAAAATGCAGATATAGATAGTGAGCAAGAGGCCGATACAAGAGAAACTACAACTGAAAAAGAAGATGATACAAAAACAGAAAACGACGACAGTTCTAAAGATACTGATAAGGAATCTACAGAAAGCACACCAACTGTTACAGTAAAAGTAGAGAAGAAGACTGAAAACAAATCAACTTCAACACCTACTCCTGCTCCAAAGAAGGATAGCATTACAACGAAAACAACAACTGCTACGGAATCTATCCCATTCCAAACTGTGTACCAAAATGATGCTAACTTAGAAAAGGGCAAACAAGTGGTAGCACAAAACGGTTCAAATGGAACAAAGACTATCACCTATAAAGAAACGTACACAAATGGAAGCCTAACATCTAAAAATGTGGTATCTTCAAGTGTAACGAAGCAACCTGTCAATAAAATCGTAAAAGTAGGTACGAAAGTGGTTCAAGCCGCTCCAACAACTCTTTCTGCATCTCAAGCTCATAGCATTTTGGGTGGTTCAGGAATGAGTAAATCAGGAAACTTCTACAGCCTAGAAGGTGGCGGTGCTTATGGTGAGGTTATTGGAGTGCAAGTTGATGGCGTTGGCGTAAGTATGATTCGTTACAACGGTACAGCTTATATCTCATACGGCACTTCAAAACAAGAATTGATTGAAATTCTTGGGCCAGAAGAAGGTGCGAAAGAATATGAATACGGACTATCTGAAAGAAGAAAAATAGAAAAAGCGGTACGAGCTGCGGCGAATGCGGTATATGGTAGTGGAACAGCAAAAGCGAACTCTCTATACATCCAAATCATAAACAGTACTAGCTTTGGCCAAAACTTCTAATCTCTATTCGACCCGATCCTTCTCCTTCGAGAGAGGGATTATCTTTTTTAAATTTTGATATTATAAAAGTTAGTACATTTCATAAGTCTTTGTGATGTTAAATATTTAAAAGTATCTTAAACAGACCTATAACTTCGCTAACAAAAGTTTTTGAAGAATTGTACTTAAACTATAGGGTGCGATACTTTAATAAAGAAGGATCGCTTTTTTCTTTAGGCAAATACCAGATAATGGATTAAACTTTAATTTTTATAGTTTTTTGTACCTCGCAAAAACAATGGACTTGCATAAGAATATTAAAACAGTGTTTTTAGGAGGTGCAAAAACCGTGAGTATTATCGTTGTTCCAAAAGATTTCCCCACAATACAAGCAGCTGTCACAGCTGCACAGCCAGGGGATTTAATCTATGTGAAAAAAGGAAAGTATCAAGAGAGTGTCAATGTTGCATCAAAAAATACTTTAGTTATTCTTGCTGAAGAAGGTGTAGTACTTGATGGGGATGATATACTTCTATTCGGGTTTAACGTTACAAATAGTACCTTTATAGAAATCGAGGGGTTTAAAATCCAAGATTATTTGGAAATTGGAATAAGAATAGAGGACAGTGCTGTAGTTTCCTCTGTAAATAATAATATTAATAACATAGGTATAGATGGGATTTTACTTCAAGGGGTAGGTGATCATTTTATTTGGAAAAATAAGCTTTGTAAAATGGGGCAAAATGGTATTAATATAAATGCTGCTTTTAATCATATAATTGATAATATGATTGAGAACGCAGGAACTAATGGTATAAATCTAAATGGACAACAGGACCTGATATTTCATAACGTTATCTGTAACGTAGGGAATGAAGGTATTAGTGGTCAAGTCAGTTTGGGACGAATCATTAATAATAAAATCTCTAACACAAAAGTAAATGGTATGACCATATCCGGTACCAATAACATAGTTTCTGACAATACTGTTAAAGATAGTGAAGGGAATGGGTTAGTAATAGAAGGTGCCTTAACACCTAACGGATTTAATTTCATTGAAAAAAACATTTCATCCAAAAATGAAAAAGATGGTATAAAGGTCAATCAAGATAATAATTTCATCATTAGAAATACAACAAAAAAGAACGGTGATGGCGGAATAGATTTAAACTCTAATAACAATGAAGTTGTTGAGAATGTTGCCTGTAATAATGACGATGACGACATAGATAATGATGGTGTGAACAATCAGTTTTATAGGAATAAAGTATGTGATGGATAGTTTTGATGACGATAAACAAAACCACGCCGACTAAAGCAGAGATGACAGCAGTAGTTAACATTTGAAAAAGAAGGAATAGACCGTTTACTAATTTAAAGTGGCGGTCCTTTTAGGAGTATCTAGGTTAGCCTTATGTGCATTAAGTAAATATATACTTGATTCCCTTATTCAGCTAACGGGTGCGATAGTCCAAGAAGGATTATCGATTATTTTTGTTGAAGTTATTAAGCTAATGGAGCAGTTTAGTTGAAGTAAGAATACCCTTTTTTAAACTCTCAAAAGCTTTGTCCAACATTTTTGAAACAAGTTGATAAACAGGGCGTTTTTCTATGTTATAAGCAATGATTTCTCCATTGTATAAATCTAGAACAGGGGACAAATATAGTTTCTCTCCATGTAGGTGGAATTCTGTTACATCCGTTACCCACTTCTCGTTTGGTTTTGATGCTTTAAAATCACGCTGCAAAATATTAGGAGCAGTTTTCCCCACCTTTCCACGGTAAGAACGATATTTTTTCATGCGTACAGGCATTTTAATCCCATTTCTTTCATCAAGCGACGGACTGTTTTATGATTTATTTTTAAGCCCTGATTGCGTAATTCCAAAGTAATCCGACGATATCCATATCGCCCTTGATGTTCATCAAAAATCTCCTGAATTAACTCTTTAACTTCCTTTTACTTATCTGGACGATCCATTTGTTTTCCCCAATAATAATATGTACTGCGCTTAATGCGAGCGACTTTTACAAGGTCGATAACTTTAAAATCATGCCTTAATTCATAAATTACTTGCGCTTTGTCTTGTTTTGTAATTTTTCCTTTTCTTGAACTAAGGCTCTCAACTTTTTTAAATAGGCATTCTCCATGCGTAAACGCTCAATTTCGGCTCGTAACGCCTCTTCTGTTCCTTCTACAGGTTGAGGTTTATTAGTGTCTTTTTCCATTTGTGGACGCCCCTTTTTTATTGAAAACAAGGCGTCTACCCCCATAAGTTCTAGTGTTTGTTTCCATTTTAAATAGTCGATGGAGCTGGAATGTTAAAAGTCGCAGCTGTCTCATAAATAGACGTCTTATTTTCACTCATGTAATTTAATACGTCTAGTTTAAACTGTCCAGTATACTTTGTATAGGAATTTGTCAGGCCTTCCAATCCATGATTTCTATATTGAAAAACCCATTTTTGTATCGTTGAGTAGGCAGTATTCATTGTTTTATCTATATATTAATACCCACCCTCACCATTTAGATATCTTTGTACCGCATTAAACTTTTCTTCTAATGTAAATTTAGCCATATAAAAAACTGCTCCTCCAATTGTTAGTTTTTGTGTCTAACAATTGGGGTGCAGTTCAAAGAGGCGGCACTTTTTTCATTATATTTTTCTGATTCAAATCCTAGTAAGACTACATATCCCAAAAGTCATTTATAGATTAGTAGGAGTGGTCAGTTAATTTTGGAGAACAGAACCAAAACATAGAGCCACTATTGCTGCTATGTATGTGACACCTGAAAAACGAAGAATCGAAGTTGGCAAAGGGCTGATGTTGGAGGCTATCATGAAAGCTTCAGAATTTGATGGAAATGAACAAATCTATTTATCTGTCAATGCAAGCAACGAACTGGCCCGGAATCTTTATCAACGACTTGGCTTCAAACCTTATGGGATTGATAAACGATCTTTAAAGATAAATGGAACCTATTTTGACGAAGAACTGAAGGCTTTATTTTTATAAAAACAACCTAACTCCGTAATGGGAAAAACACATCTTCGAATATTAATTCACAAGAATATTCAAAAAACGCAAGTGAAAATCACTTGCGTTCCATTCATTTTGGAGTACAGATTGCATATGCGAATAAGTTTCCTGACTCGGAAGGATGGGCATTGTGAGCTACCACAACCCAAGCAGATTCTGATGGATAACTCATTTTAATTTGCAAGTCCCCTTGACGACTGCTGCCCAGAAATCCGCCCGACAACACTTTCTCTCCACTTCCACACCTAGCCAAAACTGTCTCCCAACTCTGACTATTAACTACTTTCGATGCATCATATCTACTTAATTGGAGGGATGAAGCTGGCCCTGGTGGTCCCTGTAGCCCTTGGAGTCCAGTGTCACCTTTTGGCCCTTGAGGCCCCATTGGACCGGTATCACCTTTCAGTCCCTGATTGCCGGTAGCACCGGTGTCACCTTTATCACCCTTGGGCCCTTGAGTGCCAGTAGCACCGATTTCACCTTTATCACCTTTCGGTCCCTGAGGCCCAATAGCACCAGTATCCCCCTTATCTCCCTTAGGGCCAATCTGGTTCCAGCTAATTTTCGTTTCTTTTTTACCACAATCTCCTGTGTCACTTACCACTGTGATTTTGCCATTATGCCAGTCTACACAAGCGTAGTAAACTGTGTTGTTTTCTTCGGCCGAGGCAGTGACAATCGAGGAGATAAGGATAGCGGCCGAAATGATTAGAATATTGCGTATACTTATGGATTTCTTTAATCGTGCCATGCTTTCCCTCCTATTTTTTGTACTTAATAAAGAATATGGTATAGTGTAAAGTTAAATACCATATCATTCATGCGACATTTACTCACATAAATACTTGTGAGATATTTTTTGTTTCTTTTTAACCGAAAATGCTGATAAAAATAAGTGAATTGGCTAAGGTGGCACAGGGGTCTTCCATTTATTATTTATATAGTCACCAATGATAAAACTTTCCTAAAGCATAAGATGTTCCTGAGTGAAGAGTTCAAACGAAAAAGTGGGCACCCTCAATGTTTTGAGAGTAGCAGTAAACCTAAAAAATAAAGATTTTAATTTTGAGAAACTGCATAAATCTTATGTCGGACTACCAACTTTGGAAGGCTTCTTAAAAGAAATTCAAAACAAAGTGTCTGTTATTGTCTTTGGTGATGAAGAAGATGTAAAAACTCTTTCTCAAGATCACAAGCTGTTTATTTCAAATGCAATTCTGCAGGCTATTGCAGATGAGTACATTAATGTTTAGAAACAGTACGAAGGAACGTTGGAATTCGAAGCAGTCAAGATTAAAGATGTTTTCGAGAAGAGAATTCAACGCAAGTATGTTATTGATTCGAATAGCAACAAGGAGAATGGAATTTCTCAAAAAGACT
The DNA here is from genome assembly GCF_036965045.1 of Bacillus sp. JJ1533. Classification (NCBI taxonomy): domain Bacteria; kingdom Bacillati; phylum Bacillota; class Bacilli; order Caryophanales; family Bacillaceae; genus Bacillus; species Bacillus sp. JJ1533. The sequence goes on from NZ_JBALOV010000057.1 coordinate 5,781, forward strand.
TAACTGAAACCAGAATCTTCGAGGATATCGATAAACTTGACTGGTATGCTTATACAGATAACTTTGGTACAAGCGAGGAAAAAATAGTAGTTAGAACCATCAAACAACACATGGCTGAGCTTGAAACAAAACTAACTGATATCTATTTGCTTCGTAATGAGAAAGCAATAAGAATTTATAGTTTTGATAAAGGTAATGCTTTCGAGCCAGACTTTGTCATGTTTGCAATTGATGCGGAAACTGGTAATGTTTCTTGGCAATTCTTTATTGAGCCGAAAGGAAGTCAATTTCTAGATTCAAATGGGCAATTCGACAATGGTAAAGAGGGTTGGAAACAAGCTTTTCTGAAGCAAATTAAGGAAAAAGATGAAGATGGCCTTTTAGTTGATGATGATCATTATCGTATCGTTGGCCTTCCATTTTACAATCATGACCGCACAAAAGAAGCTTTTCTCGATGAATTAAGGACGTCCACTTAATATCTCGGAACAAGTGAAAATTAAAGCTAGTCATTCTGTTCAAGAAAGCCTCTTTGATGACCACGAGGATCTTACGCTGGTTGCCGAAGATGATCCGGAACAAAAATAATTAATTGAATTTCGTCGACCTTAAGTAAGGTGCTACTGACAAATCAAAATCCCTGCCGCTCACAACTGAGTAGCGGGGATTTTTCTATTCTCTGACCAATTCCATGCTGTCGGTGATATCGCAACAAGCGCCTCACAGATGCGAAGAAGATATGGTAAAGAAGAATAATATATCGGCATTCATACTGGGTGCTTTTTCTTTTGACTAAAATAAAGATTGGGGGTAGCACGATGAAACCAAAAATTGGATATCCGCAGCCTAAGTATTAATTTTTCCTTGCATACCACATGGATAGCGTAATTTTCATGGAGAAATCTTGGGGGCAAGTTGGGGGCAAAATCAAACATACTGCCCCCAATTACATCTGTTAGAATCATAAACTTGAAAAATTAAATCCTATTATATCAACTTCACTTAACCAAAACTGTTATAATCAGATTCACTTTCCTACCTTGACAGGGTAGAGTTCAAATACAAAGAAAACTTTAACCAAAGCGTAATGAAAACCTTAACCAAATCTCATGTTTTCAGATTTAATATATAGTTTTTCATTGACTCTAGTAGATTATTGTGGTTAACTTATCCCATAAATAAAAGACGAATTTGGATTAAGCACTCTTTTTGTAAAACCCTTATCCACCAATCAATGAGCAAATGCTAAAAGTGATGATGATGCAAATGGGTATGAAACCATCTCAGAAGAAGATCAATCAAATGCTAAAAGCTATGAACGGTCAAATGGACAAGCAATAAAAAACATTTGATTTAACTTTCTAGAATTCACAAAGACCGCTTTTTTACTGGAAAAAGATTCAGTTGAAAGGTGGTCTTTTTGTGTTAATGGAAGATGTTATATTTATAATTGTCAAGCTAATGGTGGGTTAGGAGAATCGTATAAGTAACGATGTAAAATAATGCAATAGCCATAGCTAGCATTCAGCTTTGTACAGGATAATGATTCATATTTGTATCGTCAATATTTGGACAAAATAACTCTAATAACAATGGATTATTAGGGGAGATGCAAATTTGGAAATAATCTTTCGTGCACTTATTGTGTTTACAGCAGGATACTTGTTGTTAAGGGTAACAGGAAAAAAGGCTGTATCTCAAATGCATTCTTTCGATTTATTGTATATATTTGTTTTAACAAATATTATTAGTATGCCTGTAGAGGATGATAATATTGGAAAAGCCTTAACATATGCTGTTATAATTGTAATTTTTTATAAAGTATTAATTCGTTTATCCTTACATAACAAATTAAGGTGGATTCTATATGAAAGACCTACAGTTTTAATTCGTAATGGGGATATTGACCGAAAAGGGCTAAAAAAAGTAAGGATGCCAATGAATGAGTTTTTATCACATTTAAGGGTTAAGGGATATACGGATACGCAAAATATTGCCATGGCTTCTATGGAGGAAACGGGGAGTATCAGCGTTATCCCCAAATCAGAATATCGTCCAGTTCAGCCCAATGATTTACTTTTAAGGATTAAGAAAGAGTATGTTCCTATTCCACTAATAATGGATGGTCAAATTATTTACCATAATTTAAAATATCTACAATTAAAGCAAAGCTGGCTCATCAAAGAGGTAGAAAAGGCGGGGGAAAATGTTGAAAACATTATATTAGCCACCTATTCTGAAAATGGAGAGTTATTTATCGACAACAATGACATACAAAATCATAAAAATGATCCTCATTACTACGAGCCAGGAAAAGATAATTAACATACTTTTCAGAATGAAGGACCCGAATAAAGAAGGGTCCTTTTTTTATATTCGATTATAAATCCCTTTGGTCGACGTTTAACTCAATTAAATTTCCATCAGGGTCGGCACAGAAAATTTGAGCAAATCCGCTAACACTATCTGGTTTTTCGAGTACTGTTACATTATGCATTGAAAGCCAATTAAGGGTGTCATAATAATTTTCAACTCTTAATGCGAAATGACCCTCACGGCTGCTGATGCTTTTATCCTTTCGAATCGTTTGGGATTCTGGAAGGACAATTAAATGTAATTGTTGATTACCAACCTCATACCAAGCACCAGGGAAATCAAAATTTGGTCGTTCAATTTCTTGTAAACAGAGAATATTGCTATAAAAATCCTTCGCTTTTTCAAGATTCGTTACTGTTATACTCACATGATGAAGCTCCTTATACTTGATCATCTACTTTCACCTCAATTAATAATTCTAAGGATAATTATAGTGGATAGTTTGGAAAAATATAATGATTTTTGATTATTTATTACAAAGAGATTGGCTCCATCTTCCTACTATTATAAAAATTTGGTAAACTATTATAGCACTTATTTCGTCATTCGGAGGAAAAAGGGATGAAAATCTTTCAGGATTTAATGTGGTTTTTTAAACAAGAAAAAAAATCATATATTACGGGTATTTTCTTATTGTTAATTGTTGCTTTGCTGGAGCTTGTTCCACCCAAAGTAATTGGTATGACCGTAGATTTTATAGCACAAGGAACACTAACGAAAGAAATATTATTTAAATGGCTGGCCATTTTGTTCGTAACGGCATGTACTGTTTATATCGTTCGGTTCTTTTGGAGAATCATGATTTTTGGTTCATCTGTAAAATTAGCGAGATTACTAAGGAATCGGCTATATGAGCATTTTACGAAAATGTCTCAGAACTTTTTTCAAAAGAGACGAATTGGCGACTTGATGGCCCATTCAACGAATGACTTACAGGCGATTCAGCAAACGGCTGGATCAGGTGTACTAACGTTAGTCGACTCACTTGCTACAGGTGGATTCGTACTTTTAACAATGGCCTTTACTATAAACTGGAAGCTCACCTTAATCTGTCTGATTCCATTACCGTTTATGGCTCTATCAACTAACTATTATGGAACACTATTACATAGACATTTTCACAAGGCACAGGAAGCATTCTCAAGCCTAAATGATAAAGTTCAGGAGAGCGTCAGTGGAATAAAAGTCATTAAAACCTTTGGTCAAGAAGAGGAAGATATTGAATCATTCCGTAAACAGTCAGAGGATGTGGTTCAAAAAAATCTTTCCGTTGCAAGGGTCGATGCGCTGTACGATCCAACGATTTCATTAATCGTAGGAATCTCTTTCTTTTTAGCCATTGTTTTTGGTTCTAGATATGTATTTGCAGGAGAAATGACGCTCGGAGAATTAGTGACGTTCACGACTTATTTAGGGCTGCTTATATGGCCGTTGCTCGCTTTTGGTTGGCTATTTAATATCGTGGAGCGGGGAAGAGCATCCTATGACCGTGTCTCAAGTCTTCTTGCTGAACCAATGGAAATAGTAGATTGTGAGAATGCAAGCGAAATGACTCCAACTGGTGATATTGAGTATTCCATTTCTCAATTTTCTTACCCAGGGGACTCAAAACAAATGCTTGAGGGGATCTATTTTAACTTAAAACGGGGGCAAACACTTGGGATAGTTGGAAAAACGGGGGCAGGCAAAACGACATTGTTAAAATTACTCATTCGTGAAATAGAAGGTTATGAAGGTCATATTATCATTGGTGAAAAAGAGATTAAAGCCTATACATTAGATGCACTGCGTAAAGGAATCGGTTATGTTCCGCAGGATCATTTTCTTTTTTCTGCAACGGTTGCGGATAATATTGCATTTGCTAAGCCCGATGCATCTATGAGAGAAATAATAGAGGCAGCAAAGCTTGCCAATATTCATGAGGATATTTTACAGTTCACTGATGGATATGAAACGGTCGTTGGGGAGCGAGGAGTATCATTATCAGGAGGACAAAAGCAACGAATTTCGATTGCCAGGGCACTATTAATCAACCCGGAAATTTTAATTCTTGATGATTCGTTATCGGCGGTTGATGCAAAGACGGAAGAGGAAATTTTACGTGCCCTGCGAGAGAATAGAGAAGGAAAAACAACGTTCATTACGTCACATCGTTTAAGTGCGATTCAGCACGCAAATCACATTCTCGTACTTGAAGATGGTAGGATCGCTCAGCATGGTACACACGATGAGCTTATGGAAGAAGAAGGATGGTATCGTGATATGTATCATCGCCAACAGCTTGAATCACTTGTTGAGCACGGAGGGTAAAGCATGAACAATATGTCAAAAAAAGAACAAAGGCGTACGATAATAAGACTCCTATCTTATACAAAATCTTATACAAAAGAATTCATATTTGCATTTGTGTTGCTATTAATAGCAACTCTAGCAGACATTGTTGGTCCGATCTTAATTAAAATATTTATTGATGACTATTTAACGCCACGCTATCTCCCAATTCAACCATTAGTATACTTAGGGGCAATTTACCTTTTTATTCATATTACAAAGGTGATTCTTCAGTATATTCAACTCGTGAAGTTTCAGGAAATAGCCTTGAAAATTATTCGTGAAATGAGAATAGAGGTTTTCACCAAGGTACACAGGTTAGGGTTGAAATATTTTGATAAAACACCAGGTGGAAGCATTGTGTCCAGGGTAACGAATGATACGGAGGCAATTAAGGATATGTTTGTCGAGGTTGTCGCTACGTTCGTGCAAAATGGTGTGTTTTTAATCGGTGTTTTTATTGCGATGTTCTATCTGAACGTTCAACTGGCACTTTTTTGTTTGGTGTTAATTCCGATTTTATTTATATTGATGCAAACATATCGAAAATTCAGCTCAAAATATTACCATGATATGAGGGAAAGACTTAGTCAACTGAATGCAAAACTTAATGAATCACTTCAAGGTATGGCAATCATCCAGGTATTCCGTCAAGAAAAAAGACTGCGACGTGAATTTGCAGAGATCAATGATGCCCATTATCAAGCGGGAATTAAAAATATAAAGCTTGATGGACTGCTATTAAGACCAGCCGTTGATTTTATATACATCGTGACGATTATTTTAGTGTTAAGCTTTTTTGGAATATCTGCACTTGAAAGCCCGATAGAAATAGGGGTCCTTTATGCTTTTGTAAATTATCTGGAGCGATTTTTCGAGCCTGTGAATCATATGATGATGCGTTTATCGCTACTTCAACAGGCAGTAGTTGCTTCACAGCGGGTTTTCGAACTTCTTGATCATGATGAATTGGCACCTCAAACGGTGGGGGATGAAAACCCATCGATTGTAGAAGGAGAAATTGAATTTAAAAATGTTAGCTTTTCCTATGATGGACGGCGAGATGTCTTAAAAAATATCTCGTTTACCGCTAAAAAAGGAGAAACCGTCGCACTAGTCGGACATACAGGGAGTGGAAAAAGTTCCATCATTAATTTATTAATGAGATTTTATGAAATTGAACGTGGAGATATTTTAATTGATGGACATTCCATTCATTCCTATGAAAATAACGAACTACGCCAAAAAATAGGACTCGTGCTTCAGGATCCATTCTTATTTGTCGGGACGATAAAGGAAAATCTTCGTTTAAACAATCCGGATATTACGGATCAGGATATCGAAGAGGCAGCTAAATTCGTTCAAGCCGATCAGTTTATTAATAAACTGGAAGGTGGCTACGATTATCAGGTAGTTGAACGCGGCTCCACCTTTTCAAGTGGTCAAAGACAGCTATTGGCATTTGCACGTACAATCGTAACTAATCCGAAAGTTTTAGTTCTTGATGAAGCTACTGCAAATATCGATACGGAAACAGAGGAAGAAATTCAAAAGGCGCTTGAAAGAATGAGGCAGGGAAGAACAACAATTGCCATTGCCCACCGTTTGTCGACGATTCAAGATGCTAATTTAATATTAGTATTGCATCAAGGGGAAATCGTTGAAAGAGGAACACATCAGGAGTTATTAGCACAAAAGGGATTATATTATAAAATGTTCTTACTACAGAATGGTAGTGTAGATCATGTTGAAAAAGCTGTCATGTAAAAAAAAGCCCTCTCATGAATTTGAGAGGCTTTTCTGTGTTCTTCCTGTATTATATTGATTTAAAAGATGATCTAAATCTTGGCTTACTTGAATGGTGGCCGTAGCGGTAAAACCGTGTTTCAAGACAATTTCAACCAGTTCCGTTCTTTTTTGTTCAATTTTTAGTAGAAGTTGTTCTTTAGACACAAGGTAAAACCCCTTCGTTCGTTTTTTATGTTCATTATGGACAAGTTAATTTATAGTATAACATATAATGGTAAATGGTAGGTAAGGAACTTCTTTGGAAATATATTCAATTCGTAAATAACCGTATGACACAAAACGTTCATATTAAAAATTATGAATATGATTGTATATTTGCTAGAATGGTAATGAATCATCAATTTTTAGGAGTTGTTAAAATGGCAGATGTAAATGTGTTCCTTGCTTTTGGTGCCGGATTTTTATCCTTCATCTCACCATGTTGTTTACCGTTATATCCTGCATTTTTATCGTATATAACAGGAGCATCTGTTAGCGAACTAAAATCAGATAATGCAATGTTGCAAAAACGGAGTATTTTACATACGATTTTCTTTTTAATTGGATTTTCGATTATTTTTGTGATGCTTGGCTTTGGAACATCCTTCTTAGGTCAAATTTTTAGTGATTATAAAGATTTAATTCGTCAAATCGGAGCCATTTTTATTATTTTCTTTGGTCTTTTTATACTTGGAATTATTAAACCAAAGTTCTTAATGAGGGATCGGAAAATCGAATTCAAACATCGTCCAGCAGGATATGCCGGTTCCGTTTTTATCGGAATGGCATTCGCTGCAGGTTGGACACCATGTATGGGACCCATTTTAATGTCTGTTATCGCGCTTGCGGGAACAAATCCAGATTCGGCCATGCTTTATATGGTAATGTATTCCTTAGGATTCTCGATTCCATTCCTAGTGCTTTCATTTTTTATTGGACGCCTACAATGGATTCGAAGCAACAGTATAAAGATAGTAAAAATTGGTGGATATGCAATGATTATTATGGGAGTTATACTGTATTTTGACTGGATGACAAAAATAATTGCATATGCAACTGCACTCTTTGGAGGATTTACGGGTTTTTAGTCGAATAAGTTACCAGACAAGTGTTTTTCAAGGAGGACCAGTACATTGGCTAGAATTTTAGTAGTGGATGATGCGAAATTTATGCGACTTACGCTCACAGACATATTAGTTAAAGCAGATCATGAAGTGGTTTCTGAAGCTGAAAATGGACTTGAAGCTGTTGAGAAATACAAAGAAACAAGACCAGATCTAGTGACAATGGATATTACTATGCCGGAAATGAATGGCATTGATGCTGTTAAAAGGATTAAAGAATTTGACCCCAAGGCACGTATTATCATGTGTTCTGCGATGGGGCAGCAAAAAATGGTCGTGGATGCAATCTCAGCTGGCGCAAAGGATTATATTGTAAAACCGTTCGATGAAAGCAGGGTTGTTGAAGCGATTAATAGAGTGTTAAATTAAGTGTAAACCCATTTAAGAAAATCATCTTAAATGGGTTTCGTTTGGATATATATTAAATTTTTAGACGATTAGTAAAAGGACTGATTTATTTGGTTATTGCATCTTCGATTGTCGCAATTATGATGGCGATCTTCGTAACCTTTTTAAGAACAAAGTCTTCTCAAAAACCTGCATCTGTAAAAAAAATCATATTACCACCTGTTTTTATGAGTACAGGAGCACTGATGTTCGTACATCCGATGTTCCGTGTAACGCCACTTGAAATTTTAGAGGCTGTGGTCATTGGGATGCTTTTTTCCATCCTATTAATTAAAACTTCCTCATTTGAAATAAGAGACAATGAAATCTATCTAAAAAGGTCAAAAGCATTTATTTATATTTTAGTAGGGTTGTTGGCCATACGGCTTGTATTAAAATCGGTATTAAGTACAACCATTGATTTTGGAGCATTAAGTGGGATGTTCTGGATTCTTGCTTTCGCGATGATTGTCCCATGGCGGATTGCGATGTATGTAAAGTATAAAAAACTTGCGTCAACTCTATAAAACACTCGGCATTTTTGCCGAGTGTTTTTAAAATAGGTCATGATAAGGTGTTATATCTATTTGTTTTTCTTTTAATGTCTTTACTAAAAATTTATGATCCCGCTTCGGAGTGGCGATGATATACCCTCGAACAACTAAATCCTGCGTAATCTGTTTTGCTTTTTCAGATAATGCAAGTTCTCCAATTTTACCAGCGATTTTTTGTCTGGCCACATCACGGAAAAGTTCTGGAACAGGTTGTACTAAATCCTCTAATAATGCCTTCTGATCGCTTGGCCACATATGCCGGGTTTGTTCTATGTAATAATCCTGCCAATCTAAATCTGACATTCCATCTTCCTTTGGAAGCTTCTTCAAAAATTTTCGGAACATAAAAAAGCCGCCAATTGCTAGAAGTGTAATGAATAAGAATACCCAAATTAAAATAAACCATAAAAACCATCCAGATAACTGCTGCATGAAAATGTTCACCTCAATGGTTCATTATACCTTATTATGAGTTAGTTTTGTAATAAGAAAATGATCAATTATTAAAACATAGATTGTCATATATTTCTCATTGAATGGGAACTATACGGATATGAAAAAGATCCTATTTTTGACGTGTTTATTTATTTTTATAATCGATTTAGCACATGGAGATGCTGAAGAACTAGTACGTGTTCGACTTAAAAATTATGTGGGGGATGCTCAAGAGATACAGATAAAATTTACAGGTGATTATTTTACCTTGGATCCGACTATATCATTGCAAGAAGGAGTGAACTACAGGTTATATGTTAAAAACGGGAAATTATATCTAAAAGGAGGAGAGGTAAATCAACAGGTCGATACCAGCTTTTTATTAATCCCTCGAAGTTATAATGAGGATCACCTTATTTTTATCAATGAACGTCCATACTTAGGTGCGATGGAGTTTCAAATAGAAAATAACCATTTTGTTCGTCCAGTTAACCAGCTTCCTTTAGAAGATTATTTAAAAGGAGTTGTCCCGCTCGAGGTGTTTCCTTCCTGGAACATTGAAGCCCTAAAAGCTCAGGCACTTGCTGCAAGAACCTATGCTGTATCTCATCTGAAAGAAGACATGGACGACACAACTTTCTATCAAGTGTATGGTGGTTATGCATGGAATGTACGAACAACGAAGGCGGTTGAAGCTACCAAGGGACAGGTAATCACATATAAAAAGAAACTAATTGATGCTTTTTATTCGGCAAGTAACGGTGGAAAAACTGAGAGTAATAAGAATGTGTGGGGAGGAGAAAGTAGGTCATTTTATCCTATAAAGGAAGATCCTTTTGACCCAATACACCCTTGGGAATTTTCATTATCCAAAACACAAATAAACCTTGAAAACGTTGATTGGGAGTCTGTTGATGCATGGGAGACACTCCAGGAAAAGGACAAGGAGATAACAGCTGTCATGAAAAGATCGATTAATCGACAAGGCTACCCTGGAGAAATTGCGATTCTTTCCATTCCAAAATTTGAAGTAAATCCTGAAAAATATAAATCGAACCGCTCTATGACAGGTTCCATAGAAGTTGAATTTTTACAAAGATTGATTGATGGAACTGTCCTTTTAGGGGAAATTTCGCTTGAAGATGTGAACTTAAATCGAATCCGACCGATGATTGGTGGCACAATTTTTAAAAGCTACTATATTGATTCACTCGAATCTGATGATATGAAATATGTGATGAAAGGAAGAGGCTATGGACATGGAGTCGGGATGAGTCAATGGGGAGCAAGTATGATGGGGGATAAAGGAAAAACATATGAAGAAATTATTCGATTTTATTTTCCTGAAACAACGATTTCGAATTATGAAGAAGTTTCAAATTAGAAAGGGTCCTGTAGCTTTTACAGGACTTTTATTTTTATCTTGTTTTTTTTCTTTTTGCGTTTACTATTTTTTTTGATGTGTATTTCAAGAATATCATTTCGAAAGAGTGCCTCTATTTTCTTTTTTTCTAATTCAAAGGGAAGGGTAACCATTCTTTCGGTTAATATTGTGTCATTAGGGGGATTTTCGCAATTTGTTAGCTGGATATGGAAGGTATCGTGATTGACATTTAGTCGGATTTGCTCAGGAAGATATCCTGATAATTCAGCCTCGATAATGTATTCATTTTGTGTCTCAAACAAATCAATTCGAAATTGATAATCATCTAATAGATACGGGTCTTCAAGAAATTGTTTCATCCAGTCCTCCATTCCATTTAAGGAAAGAGGATTTGAATTATCGAAATTATTCATGTACTAAAGCCTCCATATAATCCTAATATGTATGATATTCAAAAAGAAGCCTGTTCGTGATAGAAAACGCAGAATTGGGACAATCGGTTGTAAAGTTAGGTGCAATCATGTAAAAATAGACATACATATGCAAGCAATTTGGAGGAATCGGTATGAAACAAAGTTTACACCTACTTCCTGCTATCCATGAACTTCAAGCCCATCCATCCTTTGGGGAGAATCTTACGTTTCATCATGTGGAGAAGGATTACTTAACAAGTGTATTACGCGATGTAGTTGCAAAAATTCGAAGTGACATCATGAATGGAGATTGGGATAACGGGGTTACATCTAAGGAAGAAATGATGGCTTTTATCTTTCAAGAGGGGAAAAAGGAAATAGTAACCAGAACGAAATACTACTTAACAAAAACGATCAATGCAACAGGGACGGTTTTACATACAAATTTGGGTCGAGCAAGACTTAGTGACGAAGCTATTCAACATGTTGTCGATATCTCTACAGGGTTTTCCAATCTAGAATATGACATTGATGAAGGAAAGCGGGGTTCCCGTCATTCCATTGTAGAGTCCCTGCTAACGGAATTAACAGGAGCCGAGAGTGCAATGGTTGTTAATAATAATGCAGCCGCAGTCTTTCTTGTCTTGCGTGCCTTAGCTAAGAGCCAAGAGGTAATTGTTTCTCGTGGGCAATTAGTGGAAATAGGCGGCTCATTTCGAATATCTGCAATCATGGAAGAAAGCGGCGCAAGGCTCGTTGAGGTTGGAACAACCAATAAAACACATCTAGAAGATTATGAGAATGCAATAACAGCTGAAACCGCAATGATTCTAAAAGTACATACTAGTAATTTTAAGACAATTGGATTTACGAAAACGATTGATGTTTCTGAATTAATCACACTCAAGAAGAAGAAAGACAATCTTGTGATTTATGAAGATCTTGGAAGCGGGGTTCTATACGATTTTAAACAGCTTGGAATTGGGGATGAACCTGTAATTAAAGAAATTTTGGAACAAGGTGTTGATCTCGTATCATTTAGTGGGGATAAGCTTCTTGGCGGACCACAAGCGGGTATAATTGTTGGGAAAAAAGAGTTGATGAACCAATTAAAAAAGCACCAACTCGCTCGCGTTTTACGTGTTGACAAAATGACATATGCTGCACTTGAAGCAACTTTAATTTCCTATTTAAAAGGTAAATACTCTGATATACCGGTAATACGAGACATCATCGTTCCAAAGGAGGAAATCAAGGAACGCTGTCTGCATTTTAAAAAATATTTATTAGAAAAGACCAATCAATTTACAATCGAAATAACTAAGGATGGTTCACCTATCGGTGGCGGTACAATGCCAGGGGTAGAGGTACCAACTTATATCGTTTGTATAAGGCATCGTAAAAAATCTGCAGAGGCTATGGCGACTCAATTACGTCAACATTCCACACCAATCATTGTACGGATTAAAAATAATGAAGTCATTCTTGACTTTCGGACAATTGGAAATGAAGAAATGGGCGAAATCGTAAAAGCTTTTACATGGATAGGATAAAAAGCCGCACGGCTTTTTATCCTCAACTTCAAATTACATATCGTGTCCTGGGTTATTATTTTGTCTGGAATGGTTGCGGTTTTTCACTTTTTTCGAACCACTTAGAGGCTGTGGTTGACTTCCGGTGCTTTGCCCACCGTTTGCTCGAATATCCTTAAATGTGTTTTTTTCACCCATGTTTGATCCCTCCCTTAAGTATTAGGATAGTGTTTTTCCACATTTTTATGCGATGTAGAACTGAATGATTTTTTGGAAAAAAGGTAAGCTATAATTGCACGAATTACCTTAAGGGAGTTGAAAAAATGCCATATCATAAGGACAAACAGCAGGCCTTCCAAGCTGCACAACAAGGAACAGAACAAGCAAAAGATGTTTATGCAAATATCGTCAACAATGACCCCGACTATGGTGCCCATTTAAAACGATTGAAGAATGAGGTTAATGAAGCCTATCAACAAATTGAGAATGCCTTGGAAGTGGCATCAGAGCACCAAAAATCCCAACTACAGCAGTTTCAACAGGATTTACAATCGATTATGAATGAAGTGAACGAATAAAAACAAGCCCGCCAAAAAGCGGGCCCTCCATAGATGATTTATTGATTTTTCTTTCGCTTTTTATTGTTTTGTCGTTGTTCCGCCGTTAATGGCTCATTTGCAAATTCCTCATTATAACCCGCTCCAACACCTTGCGCACTTGCATCGTTCATTCCAGGTCGAACATGATTAGCTTTACGTTTCGACATTCTTTTCACCTCCGAACTTATTTTATTCTTTTTTCTATAAATTATCCTTCTGTGTGATAAGTAAAACTTATAGAGTATAATAACAATCTTGTTATTTACTTATGTATATAGTTATATTAATATATGTATTGTAAGGGATTTAATGGGAAGAGTTTTAAAATCTCTTAAATTTCGACAATTATGTAAAATTGCGTTATTATTTAAACAAAGGGGGTATACATATGGCAAAGCATGATGTATTTAACGCCCGTTCTTCATTTGAAGCAAACGGCAAAAAGTATAACTATTATAGCTTACAAGCATTAGAAGATGCTAAAATTGGTAACGTTTCAAAATTGCCATATTCCATTAAGGTTCTTTTAGAATCAGTATTACGTCAAGTTGATGGAAGAGTCATTACAAAAGAGCATGTTGAGAACTTAGCAAAATGGGGAACTGATGAATTACAAGAGGTTGATGTACCATTCAAACCATCACGTGTTATTCTTCAAGACTTCACAGGGGTACCTGCTGTTGTTGATTTAGCTTCACTACGTAAAGCAATGGCTGACATGGGTGGAGATCCACAAAAAATCAACCCAGAGATTCCAGTAGATTTAGTAATCGACCACTCTGTACAAGTTGATAGAGCAGGTACACTTGATGCTTTAAAATTTAATATGGACCTAGAATTTGAACGTAATGCAGAACGTTATAAGTTCTTAAGTTGGGCTCAAAAAGCATTTGACAACTACCGTGCTGTACCACCAGCAACTGGTATCGTTCACCAAGTTAACCTTGAATATTTAGCAAACGTTGTTCATGCAGTTGAAGGTGAAAACGGTGAATTTGAAGCATTTCCTGATACACTTGTAGGTACTGACTCTCATACCACAATGATTAACGGTATCGGTGTACTTGGATGGGGTGTTGGAGGAATTGAAGCTGAAGCGGGTATGCTCGGTCAACCTTCTTATTTCCCAGTACCTGAAGTTATCGGTGTAAAATTAGTAGGTACTTTACCAAACGGTACAACTGCTACTGACTTAGCACTTAAAGTAACTCAAGTATTACGTCAAAAGGGTGTTGTTGGCAAATTCGTTGAATTCTTTGGTCCTGGGGTTTCTCAGCTTCCACTTGCAGACCGCGCTACTATTTCTAACATGGCTCCAGAATATGGTGCTACATGTGGATTCTTCCCAGTAGACAACGAAGCTTTAGAATATCTTCGTCTAACTGGCCGTGATGAAGAGCAAGTTAAAGTTGTAGAAGAATATTCAAAAGCTAACGGCTTATTCTATACAGCAGATGCTGAAGATCCAACTTTCACGGATGTTGTTGAAATCAATCTTTCAGAAATCGAAGCAAATCTCTCTGGTCCGAAGCGTCCACAAGATTTAATTCCACTTTCAAAAATGAAAGAAGCATACCAAACAGCATTAACTGCAACTGGTAACCAAGGCTACGGTTTAACTCCTGAAGAAATTAACAAGGAAATCACTGTAAAATTCAACGATGGTGAAGAAGTTCAAATGAAAACTGGTGACATTGCAATCGCAGCAATCACAAGTTGTACAAATACTTCAAACCCATATGTAATGTTAGGTGCAGGTCTTGTTGCAAAGAAAGCAGTTGAAAAAGGTCTAGAGGTTCCAAAATATGTAAAAACATCTTTAGCGCCTGGTTCTAAGGTTGTTACTGGTTATTTAGAAGATTCAGGTTTACTACCATACCTAGAAAAGCTTGGCTTTAGTACAGTTGGTTATGGATGTACAACATGTATCGGAAACTCAGGCCCATTAGCTCCTGAAATTGAAAAAGCAGTTGCTGAAAATGATCTAGTTATCACTTCTGTTCTTTCTGGTAACCGTAACTTTGAAGGACGTATTCACCCACTAGTGAAAGGTAACTACCTTGCATCACCACCACTTGTAGTGGCATACGCTTTAGCTGGTACTGTTGACATCGATCTTGAAAAAGAACCAATCGGTAAAGATAAAGACGGTAACGATGTCTTCTTTAACGAAATCTGGCCAACTGCAGAAGAAGTAAAAGCCGAAGTTAAAAAGACTGTTACACCTGAACTATTCAGAAAAGAATACGAGCGTGTATTTGATGATAACGAGCGTTGGAACGCAATTGAAAGCACGGATGAAGCACTGTATGTGTGGGATGAAGAGTCAACATATATTCAAAACCCACCATTCTTTGAAGGTTTATCTAAAGAGCCAGGTGAAGTTAAGCCACTTAGTGGTTTACGTGTAGTTGGTAAGTTCGGTGATTCCGTAACGACTGACCATATCTCACCAGCAGGTTCAATTGGTAAAGATACACCGGCAGGTAAATACCTACAGGAAAAAGGTGTAACACCACGTGACTTCAACTCATATGGTTCACGTCGTGGTAACGACCGTGTCATGACAAGAGGAACTTTCGCGAATATTCGTATCCGCAACCAAATCGCTCCTGGGACAGAAGGTGGATGGACTACTTACTGGCCAACAGGAGAAGTGATGTCTATCTATGATGCATGTATGAAATACAAGCAAGATGGAACTGGCCTAGCTGTTATCGCTGGTAACGACTATGGTATGGGATCATCACGTGACTGGGCTGCAAAAGGAACAAACCTGCTTGGCATTAAAACAGTCATTGCTGAAAGCTTCGAGCGTATTCACCGTAGTAACCTTGTATTAATGGGTGTACTTCCATTACAATTCAAACAAGGTGAAAATGCTGAAACACTTGGTCTAACTGGCAAAGAAGCAATCGAAGTTCAAATTGACGAAAACGTTAAACCACGTGACTATGTAAAAGTTACAGCTACTGATGAAGAAGGAAATAAGAAAGAATTTGATGTACTAGTTCGTTTCGATAGTGAAGTTGAAATTGATTACTATCGTCATGGCGGTATTCTTCAAATGGTACTTCGTGAAAAAATGAAGGGTTAAATAGAAAGGCGGAAGCGACCGTTCAACGACGTACGGACTGGACTGAACCTGGAGGAGATAAAGGAAACACGATGAACATAGTGAATCGATGTTGACTAATCGTACAGAAGGTGAAGGAAGTCTCGCTAGTCGTTGGGAGCTGAAACTAGACATAACCTATGTTTTTAAGGGCAGTTTTGTGGAGTTCACAAAACTGCCTTTTAATTTTTTTCTTTTATATGGATAAATAGGTATAATGAAACTAGGTATATTATATGGTTGAAATTTTACGGAGGATTTAAATCGTGAAAAAAATTATCATTGCGGCCATTCTAATAGGTTTAGTAGGATATGCTGTTTTCGAATTTGTTCAGGATCAGAAAAGAGGGGTAACCGGTATTGAAATTGGAAATACAGCACCTGATTTTGAACTTCAATTATTAAATGATGAAAACGAGACGATTCGTTTATCCGATTTAAAGGGTAAGAAGGTTGTTGTAAACTTCTGGGCATCATGGTGTAAGCCATGTCGTGAAGAAATGCCTGAGATCCAAACGTTTTATGAAAATAAAAGTGATGATGTGGAGGTCCTAGCAGTCAACATGACAGCTTCAGAAGTTAAGGCAGAAAATGCACATACATTTGTTGAAGGAAAGGGCTATACATTTCCACTATTAGTCGATCCTAAAAACCAAGCAAGTAGTGATTATCAGGTTTTAGGATTACCCGAGACATTTTTCATAAATTCTGACGGAACAATTAATGATTATGTTAAAGGTCAAATGGACTTAGAAATGCTGGAAAACAAGGTCCAGAAATTAAAGTAAGTAAAAAGAACCAATTTTAATTTGGTTCTTTTTTTATGTCCTTTTTTACCAAAATTCGACTTTTTAAAGAATTTTAAATAAATTTTCGAAAATTTGTAATAATTATAACCGTTTTTGGGGATTATTACTATTACAATAGTAGTTAGAGGAAGGTGAGAAAATTGAGAAAAGTTAGAAAGGTATCATTTGCTGAATTGGTAAAAGAAAACAAGCAACAATTATTAAAAGACCAAGAAGCAATGGATCGTATCGAGGCGAGAATAGAGCAAAAAAGATTAGAAAAAGCCGAGTAAATTTTCCATCAAATCTTTGAAATGGGTAAAATCACCTCACTTCTTTTTACATGAGAATCACTGTTACAGGTGATAATGAAAAGGAGGAGGGGAAAAACAATGCCTAAAAATTATCATAACCAATTTAAAAATAACCAAATTGGGACACAACCACGTGGATTTGGTGGAAATAAAGGGAAACAAATGCAGGATAAATCTGGGCAGCATGCTCAGGTTATGCAAACAAAAGGTGAATAGCTTTATACACAATGTATAAAAGGGCGTTTGTTTTTAAACAACGTCCTTTTATTTTTTTACGACAAAAATATCCTTTATTTACATGAGACTCTCCTTTCTTTTCAGAAATAAATTTTTTAGATATGAAGCAAAATAAAGATGTAATACATTACATAGGAGGAATAAACATGACACAAAACAGACCTAAACCAGATGATCGTAGTGATAACGTAGAAAAGCTACAAGACATGGTTCAAAACACAATCGAGAACATCGAGGAAGCTCAAGAATCTATGGAGTTCTCAAATGCTCAAGATCGGGAACGTATTCAAGCGAAGAACGAACGTCGTGAAGAATCAATAGCGGCAATGAGAGAAGAGATTAAAGACGAAGCTTCCGCTCGTGAAAATGGGTATCAATAATAGTATGGAGTGTGCCTTTAGATGGGCATACTCCATTTTTTTAATTTCGTTTCGTTTTCAACGCCTTTTCGATTATGATACTATATTTGTATAAAATAACTTTAATCATAGGGTAGGGAGAGGTACGAATTGCTCATTTCAAAGAAGGAAGTTGAAGTACGATATGCAGAAACAGATCAAATGGGTGTCGTTTACCATGCGAATTATTTAGTATGGATGGAGCTTGGGAGAACCCAACTTATTAAAGATTTAGGTTTTAGCTATGCATCAATGGAAAGGGATGGTATCATTTCTCCTGTTATTGATCTCCAGGTTTCTTACAAAAAACCGTTACGATATGGAGAAACGGCATTAGTTAAGACTTGGATTGAACATTATGATGGTCTACGCGTCATTTATGGGTATCAAATTGAAAGACCAGATGGTGAGGTGTCAGTTAATGCGACCTCATCACATGTTTGTGCAAAAAAAGATTCATTCCGTCCAATTGCGATTAGAAAGCACTATCCAGACTGGCATACAGCGTACGAAAATGCCAAAAAGAAAGAAGAATAAATAATCAAATTTCAAAACGGCAAGTCGTAAAAGTTAAAAAGGCATATCGAAGGATATGCCTTTTGTAAATCCTATTGTTTGATGTCCAACCATTGATACATATGGTGGTTCATTTCCTCGTATTTACTTGCTGCATTACTCAGCCCAAAATTCTTTGCGTCCTTGAGTGGAACGACTTTAAAGTTTTTATAGTTCGTGTTTGATACAAATGTAGGAGTAAATTGTGGATTTTGAACACGGATAACCGTTTCATCTTTTGATTTTACTTCTTTCACAATTTCAACCTGTAGTACCCCACCAATATCTTTGTAATCCCACATTTGTCCAGATAAGAAATTGCCAAGCGAATATATAACAAATGTTTGGTTTCCATTTTTACCTGTTAACCAATCCATAGGTTGTAAGACGTGGGGATGATGACCGATAATAAGGTCAACACCTTCATCAGCAAGCTGCTGGGCCCATTGTTTTTGGTAATCATTCGGGTATAATTGATACTCATTTCCCCAGTGCATGCTAACCGAAACGACATCAGCTACTTCTTTTGCAGCTTTTATATCTTTTTTGATTAATTCCATATCCATTAAATTAACGAGATGGTCTTTTCCTTTTGGTACAGGAATGCCATTTGTACCATATGTGTAGGAAAGGAAAGCTATGCTGATTCCATTTCGATTTAGCACACGAATTTTACTTTTATCTTCAGGGCTCTGATAGCCTCCTGTATATTCCATATTGATTTTATTTAAATAATTTGTGGCGCTTATAATTGCCTTTTCACCCCGGTCGAGCGTATGGTTATTCGCTATGGAAACAATATCAACCCCTGCATCCTTGAATGCATCAGCAACCTCAAAAGGGCTGTTAAAGCTAGGATAGGTTGATAAGCCAATTTCAGTTCCACCAACGATTGTTTCCTGATTGGCAATTGTGAGATCAGCATTTTCAAGTAAAGCCTTTACATTTGCAATCATTGGTTTGAAATCATACCCATTACCTGTGTTTGCATCATCATAAACAATCGAATGAATTAGGATATCTCCAATTGCAGATAGTGTCATCGATGTTGTAAAAGGCTTAAATCCTTGCTCCGTCTTTTTAAAATCATGATTTTGAGCAATGAATGTTTCTGCCACAGAATTAGCTTTTACATTATTTAGTGTAAAATAAATACCTAATGGAATTAGAAATAAAATAAGTAAACTGATGAGATATTTTGTGATGTTGATTGATTTTCGTTTCCTTCTACTTTTTCTCATAGGACATAGCACCCCACATATATGATAACTCTACTATAATACAAAACTATGAAAATAGGTTAGAAATTTATCGGATATTGTCTAAAATTCGGAGTGTTTCATAGGTTGAAATAACCAGATAAGGAAAACGAAATAAAGGTCAATCGAAAAATCCTAGAATTTTTTGATCGATTTATATAAAATGCGAAAGGCGTGTGACCAATTGATCACACGCCTTCTCTTATAACCATTTTATCTTAGGTTCAGTCTTATTCTTAATCCGGACAATGTTTGCACGGTGGCGATAAAATACGAATGCCGCAAGTAATGAAACAACGATGATTAAAGGGAAATCGGTCTTAATAAAAATGCTATACACAATACTGTAAGTGACGCAGTAAATGGCAACTAGCATAGAAGAGAGTGATACCATTTTCGTTAATTTTAAGAAAATAAAAAAGCATAATAAGGTCGTTAAAAACAAGAGCGGGTTATATCCCAATAACACCCCGCCAGAGGTTGCAACAGCTTTACCACCTTTAAAACCTGCAAAAATTGGATACATATGACCGACAACAGCCACCATTCCAACTAATAATGGAAAATAATCTGGAAATGAATCACCCAATAATAGAAAAGGAAGCACGGTGGCTAAAGTACCTTTTAAGATATCAGCTGTTGTTACGATTAAACCGGCTTTTTTTCCTAGCGTCCGGAAAGTATTTGTACCACCTAAATTTCCGCTGCCATGTTCTCTAATATCAATACCATAACCAACCTTCCCGACAATCAATCCAGATGGAATCGAGCCAAGAAGATAAGCCAGGAGAATAATTACAATATTTAGTACCATACACATAACTCCTTTAATAAAATAATATAGATAAGTGCTACTGAGCAGCATAGTACCATTCGAACATAGAGTTCGATGTCTAGCTTCTGGCGCCATTAGTAGGTCATAAGCCAATCGCTACGGAAGGTAAATTGCACCTTCTGTCAGCGCTCGTCTTATGCTTGTCGCCGATAAAATGGCGCCATGCGCTTTTCTTATAATACCATGCTTGTACAAGTATTCTCATTATACTAGAAATTTTTCCTTACATTGATTTTTTTTATAAATTTCGACAAAAAATATTTGAATATCTTATAATAAACATTCATTAATCAAATTAATGCAGGAATATCTATGCATGGGACCGAAATACTATGAGAGACATAAAATCGTAAATATGTGAAAAAGGGGATTTTAATAATGGTATTAGAAATTCCAACTCGAGCTGAACTCGGTGAAATTTTAAAGAAAAGTAAAAGGATTGCTGTTGTAGGATTATCTGATAACCCTGAACGGACTTCAAATATGGTGAGTAAAGCAATGCAGGATGCTGGATATGAAATTATTCCTGTAAATCCGACTATTGACGGGACATTAGGTGTAAAAGCTGTTAAATCACTTAAAGAGATTGAAGGTCATATCGATATTGTTAATGTTTTTCGCCGCTCTGAGTATTTAATAGATGTTGCAAAAGAATTCGATGAGATTGATGCAGATGTATTTTGGTCACAGCTTGGTTGTGTTAGTGAGGAAGCATACAACTATTTAAAAGATCGGGGACATACCGTTGTCATGGATCGTTGTATTAAGGTTGAGCATGCGCTGACAAAATAACAGATCGTAAGACTAAAATCCTTGTTTTTATACAAGGATTTTCACCTTTTTGTGAGAAACGGTTTGCCAAATCTGGATAAAGATATAAAATAAAAGATAGGGCATTAAAAAACAAAACATTTGTTCTGTTAAGTAAAAAATACTATTATTAGTGATACACTTATAAAGAGAGAGGCTAAATTGTTAGCTATGTACTTGGGTATCTCCCAAGTGTTTTGTATATGAAAGGGGTATGTTTTTTGGTTAAGCAACAATTTGATTACAATGATGATGCCATTCAGGTATTAGAAGGCCTTGAAGCTGTTAGAAAAAGACCTGGTATGTATATTGGGAGCACAGATAGCAAAGGTCTTCACCACCTTGTTTATGAAATTGTAGATAACTCTGTGGATGAAGCTCTATCAGGCTATGGGAATCACATCATTGTTAAAATCCATAAAGACAATAGCATAAGTGTCCAGGATAAAGGACGTGGAATGCCTACTGGGATGCATAAAATGGGTAAGCCAACAACAGAGGTTATTTTCACCGTTCTCCACGCAGGTGGGAAATTTGGACAAGGCGGTTATAAAGCAAGTGGCGGTCTCCACGGGGTAGGTGCATCTGTTGTGAATGCATTATCTGAGTGGCTAACTGTTACCATTAAGCGTAATGGATTTATATACGAGCAGCGCTTTGAAAATGGCGGAATCCCTGCTACCACACTAGAAAACATCGGGAAGACGAATCAAACAGGGACTACCATCCATTTCAAACCGGATCCAACCATTTTTAGCACAACTACTTTTAATTATGAAATACTTAGTGAACGCTTAAGAGAATCTGCCTTTTTATTAAAAGGGTTAAAAATTGAAATTATTGATGATCGAAATGACGTCCGTGATGTTTATCATTATGAAAATGGCCTTGAAGCGTTTGTAGAATACTTAAACGAGGAAAAGGATGTCTTGCATCCAGTTGTATCTTTTGAGGGTGTTCAAAATCGAATCGAAGTAGATTTTGCATTTCAATTTAATGATGGGTATTCAGAAAATATTTTATCCTTTGTAAACAACGTTAGAACAAAGGATGGCGGTACTCATGAAATTGGATCCAAGACCGCATTAACCCGTGCCTTTAATGAATATGCACGAAAAACCGGCCAATTAAAAGAAAAGGATAAAAACCTTGATGGCTCTGATATTCGAGAAGGATTGACAGCGATTGTGTCTGTACGTATTCCAGAGGAATTACTGCAATTTGAAGGTCAAACAAAAGGAAAGCTTGGAACAAGTGAAGCGCGTTCTGCTGTCGATTCAGTTGTGTCCGAAAACCTTGCGTATTTCCTTGAAGAAAATCCAGAAGTGAGTACTCTACTAGTAAAAAAGGCAATTAAGGCATCTCAAGCAAGAGAGGCTGCAAGAAAAGCAAGAGAAGAAGCTAGAAGCGGAAAAAAACGTAAGAGGTCTGAAACCTTATTAAGTGGAAAGCTAACTCCTGCTCAATCTCGAAATCCTGATAAAAATGAGCTTTATTTAGTAGAGGGTGATTCCGCTGGAGGCTCCGCTAAACAAGGAAGGGACCGCCGATTCCAAGCAGTTTTGCCACTAAGAGGTAAGGTCATCAATACAGAGAAAGCAAAGCTTGCAGACATTTTTAAAAATGAAGAAATCAATACGATTATTCATACGGTTGGTGGCGGAGTTGGGGCCGACTTTGCTGTTGAAGATATCAATTATGACAAAATCGTTATTATGACGGATGCAGATACCGATGGCGCACATATTCAAGTCTTACTTTTAACGTTCTTTTACCGCTATATGAAGCCATTAATTGAAGCGGGTAAGGTCTATATTGCACTTCCACCACTCTATAAGGTAAGTAAAGGAACAGGGAAGAAGGAAGTCATTGAATATGCATGGAGTGATGACGAATTAAAAGGTGCAATTAGCAAAATAGGAAAAGGTTATATCATTCAGCGCTATAAAGGTTTAGGAGAAATGAATGCTGATCAACTATGGGATACAACCATGAACCCCGAAACGAGAACGCTAATTCGAGTCCGAATCGATGATGGAGCTAGAGCAGAACGAAGAGTAACAACACTTATGGGTGACAAGGTTGAACCGCGCCGTAAATGGATTGAATCCAATGTTGCCTTTGGTCTTGAAGATGATTCGAATATTTTGGACAATGAAAATTTATCGGTCGTAGAAGGGGAGTAACAGATAGATGGTACAAGCAGAAAAATTTCGTGATTTACCTCTTGAGGAGGTTATCGGTGATCGTTTCGGAAGATATAGTAAATATATAATTCAAGATCGTGCATTACCGGACGCAAGGGATGGTCTGAAACCAGTACAAAGACGTATTCTATACGCTATGCATGTTGAAGGAAATACTTCTGAGAAGGGTTTTCGAAAATCTGCAAAAACAGTTGGTAATGTAATTGGTAACTACCATCCGCACGGTGATACGTCTGTATATGATGCAATGGTTCGTTTGAGTCAGGACTGGAAAGTTCGAAATGTCTTAGTTGAAATGCACGGAAATAACGGTAGTAATGATGGTGACCCACCAGCAGCGATGCGTTATACGGAAGCACGTCTATCAAGCCTTGCTTCCGAACTTTTACGTGATATTGAGAAAAACACGGTTGAATTTATTCCAAACTTTGACGACACAAGTAAAGAACCAGTTGTATTACCAGCTAGCTTTCCTAATTTGCTCGTTAATGGTTCAACTGGAATTTCTGCAGGGTATGCAACGGATATTCCTCCACATAATCTTGGCGAGGTTATTGATGGGGTTATTAAGAGAATTGATCATCCAGATTCAACGGTTGATGAGCTTATGCAGGTTATTAAGGGCCCTGATTTTCCAACAGGTGGTATTATTCAAGGGATTGAAGGAATTAAAAAAGCCTATGAAACGGGTAAAGGAAAAATCATCGTACGTGGTAAAGCGGATATTGAAGATCTCCGTGGTGGAAAACAGCAAATCGTTGTAACTGAGATTCCATATGAAGTCAATAAAGCGAATATGGTTAAAAAAATTGACGAGATTCGTTTAGACAGA
This sequence comes from Bacillus sp. JJ1533, assembly GCF_036965045.1. Lineage (NCBI taxonomy): Bacteria > Bacillati > Bacillota > Bacilli > Caryophanales > Bacillaceae > Bacillus > Bacillus sp. JJ1533. The sequence goes on from NZ_JBALOV010000057.1 coordinate 30,054, forward strand.
AAAGTGGAAGGGATAAGCGAAGTACGTGATGAAACAGACCGCACAGGCTTAAGAATTGTCATTGAGCTAAAAAAAGACGCAGATGCACAGGGAGTTTTGAATTTCCTCTATAAAAATACAGATCTTCAAATAACCTATAACTTTAACATGGTTGCAATTTTAGATAGACGACCAGTATTGATGAGTTTACCGATGATTTTAGATGCGTATATTAACCATCAAAAAGAGGTTATTACCAATCGTTCTCACTATGAATTGGCAAAAGCACGTGAACGTCAGCATGTGGTTGAAGGTCTTATTAAGGCTTTATCGATTTTAGATGAAGTAATTGCAACAATTCGCGCATCTAAAGATAAGAAGGATGCTAAAAATAACTTAATCCAAAAATTTGAATTTACAGAGCCACAAGCAGAAGCGATTGTTTCCTTGCAATTATATCGTCTAACAAACACAGACATCACAGCATTACAGCAGGAATTTGATGAATTAAATAAAAAAATTAGTGAATTAGTGGAAATTCTTCAAAGTGAACGCAAGCTTTTACAGGTTATTAAAACAGACTTAAAACGTGTGAAAAAATCATATGCCGATAATCGCCGTTCAAAAATTGAAGAAGAGATTGAAGAGATTAAAATTAATCTTGAGGTTATGATTCCATCTGAGGATGTAATTGTAACAGTAACTCAGGATGGTTATGTAAAGCGAACAAGTCCTCGATCCTATGCCGCGTCTAATGGCCTTGATTTTGGCATGAAGGATACAGATCGATTGTTACGCCAATTTGAAATCAATACGACGGATACATTACTGCTTTTTACGAACAAAGGGAACTATTTATACATTCCAGTTCACGAACTTCCTGATATTAGGTGGAAGGACCTCGGCCAGCATGTTGCGAATATTATCAGTATAGACCGCGACGAGTTTATCATTGAAGCATTTCCTGTAACAAATTTTGAGCTACCGGAATATCTTCTTTTCATCACGAAAAATGGAATGGTGAAAAAATCAGAGCTTTCGTTGTATAAAGCTCAAAGGTACTCAAAACCACTTGTTGCGATTAACCTAAAAAATGATGATGAAGTTGTAAATGTACACATCACAAATGGAAATATGGATGTCTTCTTAGTTACACATCTAGGCTATGGACTTTGGTTTGGAGAAGAAGAAGTAAACGTTGTTGGTCAAAGAGCAGCAGGGGTTAAAGGAATTAATCTAAAAGAAGACGATTATGTTGTCGCTGGATATGTCTTACCACCTTCGACAACAGCTGAATTAAGCATTGTTACACAACGTGGTGCCGTGAAGAAAATGAAAATCTCAGAATTTGAAAAAGCAACACGCGCAAAACGTGGATTAGTCATGCTTCGCGAGTTAAAGAATCACCCACATCGTATTGCAGGAGCACATCTAGTAACGAATTTAGATGAAATTTTCCTCAAGACACAAAATGGAAAAATCGAAAGTGTTGATACCAATTCTTTGCGTCCAAATGATCGTTATAGCAATGGTTCGTTTGTAGTCGATACTGATGACGCCGGAGAAGTAATCGATACATGGATATTAACGCAAGAAGAAACAAATGACGAAACAAAATAACGTTACAAAGAACAGCTACTAAATGGTAGCTGTTTTTTTAGATAATGAGAAATTGTCAAATCAAATGTCTTAATTTCGAAAAATATTTATATTTTAAATATGTCTGCTTTACTGTACAATAATTTTATAAGCTTTACATAGAGAGTAGGTAATATTGCGAAAATGGTTAAAAAATATATTAATAAAAGAAATATTCTCCTCGTCCTCGTGCTAATTGCTGCATTGTACTTATTACCAATGTCAATTTCATTAATATTAGCCTTTTTAACTGCTCTTTTATTGGAGCCAATTGTCAACTTATTAATTACCAATTACCGAATTAAACGAATCTATTCTGTTACGGTAACATTTGTCGTGTTCATGGTATTCGTTTTGTTCTTGGGATATTTATTAGTCAATGTCATTATTAATCAATTGATTACAGTTGTGAAAAATATACCGTTTTATGTCTCTAGTATTGATACGGACCAAATCATTGCAACCTTTCAAAAATTTGAGACTTATTTTGAGGATTTACCAAAGGAAGTCATGGATTCAATCATGAACACCCTGTATTCCTTCCAGGATTTATTAATCGTTGTAGCAAGAAATATTACAGAGGGGACTTTTGGGTTTGTTTCAAGTCTTCCACAGCTATTATTAGAATTAATTGTGTATTTAGTTGCAGCTTTTCTTTTCATGAACGATCTGCCAGGAATTAAAAACAAGCTTAAGGAGATGTTGCAGGAGAGTTCAATTGAAAAGGTTAAGATTGTTACGACCCAATTGAAAAAGATATTTGTCGGCTTTTTAAAAGCACAAATTGTTCTTAGTGGTATTACTTTTATCATCACCTATATAGGGCTTTGGATATTAGATGTTAAGTATCTATTAATTCTTTCGTTACTTATCGTTCTTGTTGACTTACTACCAATCCTAGGTACTGGATCCTTTATTGTTCCGTGGGCCGTTTTTGTATTAATTAACGGGAACACCAAACTTGGGATAGGATTATTGATTCTTTTTGTGTTAATCACTGTAATTCGAAAAATTATCGAACCAAAGGTTTATTCACAAAGCTTTGGTATAAGTGCATTAGCTGCACTGATAAGTATGTATTTAGGATTTAAAATTATAGGTATTGTTGGTTTATTACTTGGACCTCTACTCGTTATCCTTTACGATTCATTAACAAAAGCTGGGGTTATTAATTTCAGCTTTAAGTCGGATAAAATATAAGAAAGCTACCTTGACAGGTAGCTTTTTACTTATATAGCTTCTTTTATTTTTGTTTCTAAGAAGCTTTTAAATGCTTCAAGGTCACTTAGTTTATCAAAAGCAGCTTGGGCAGTGGTATTGTTGCCGCCACCTTTCCCATGGAAATTTTTTAATTCTTGCTTAAATAATGAACCACATTGAACCGCTAATGAGCCATTATGTGAGATAAGCAGTTTATTTTCAAGTGTTGTTGTAAAAAGAACACATTGATCAGATGACTCATTAATTTGTTTTGCTATACCTTGGAGTTCTTTCAGCGATTTATCTCCGAAAGTCTTGATAATCATTGTACCGTTATGAGATTGGATTAGTTCCTGAGCAAGAAATTGATTGACTTGACCTTTTAATTCCTCAATTTCTCTTTGATATTGTTTATTTTCTGCCTCTATTTTGGTGATTTTTTCTATGAGACCCTCGCGATTTGAACTATATTGGTTGGCTAAGGTTGTTAATACTGAATGTGTTGCCTGGTAATCTTTAAGGGCTCGACCTCCAAAAATAAAGTACACACGTGTATTTCCTTTGCTTTTTTCTGTTTTTAAGAGCTTCATGACTCCTAGTTCACCGGTCCTAGACACATGTGTACCAGCACATGCGGATGTATCAATTCCATCAATCTCAACTATCCGCATTTCATCTCCGTCAACATCTGGCATTTTTCGAAGTGGAAGGGTGCTAGCTTGTTCCTTGGAAACAAAATATGTGTTAATTTTCCTGTTTTCATAGATAGCTTTATTTACCACGTTTTCGATATGTAAAAGATGATCATCACTAAATTCTGAAACACTCAAATCAATTGAAACGGTGTCTTTACCTAAATGGAAGCTTGATGTGTGTGCATCATATTCATCGATGCAAATGGCTGACAGCAAGTGTTGACCAGTATGCTGCTGCATGTGGTCATATCTTAGCTCCCAATCAATCTGACATTCGACTTCACTGTTTTCGGGGGGATGGGGGAGTTTATGATATACTGCGCCGTCTTCCTGGAAGACATCCATCACTTTAATACGATCAATCCATCCTGTGTCAGATGGTTGTCCACCGCCTTCAGGATAAAATGCAGTTTCTGCTAAAGTAACAAGAAAGTAATCATCCTTGCTGATAATCTCAGTAATAGTAGTAGTCCAGTTCGTTAAATAAGGATTTTCGTAATATAGTTTTTTTGTCATTTTGTATTCAATCCTTTCGACAGTAGATATTAAAAACATACTAGAAAAATTAAAAAGTTTCAATTATGAGTGTAATAAATAGAAGGGAGGAGGAGCAATTTAAGAGTAGTTGAGGAGGCAAATGATATGGAAGATAACAGACTAATTGCAGGAGAAATCGAAGAAGGTGCGTATGTTTTAACACAATTTAAGCATATGCAGACACAATCCGTTATAAGTAAGGAAAGACTTGATGCCATTTGTAATTACTTAATGAAAGAAGTCGAGAGTGGGGAACAGGAGCATTTTATTACGCTAAATGACCAGATGCCAGTAAGAATTAGCCTTTTGGAGATGGAAGAGCTACTGGAAGAGTTGATACATATTCGTGGAAAGTTGAATTAAATGTTAATGTGGGAAAATAGGCATTCGGTTTATCATAATAATATTATGTAAACTAAAGTACAAAAAAGATGAGGGAGGGTTGGAATTAAACATTTCGGTATTTTTCTATAACAAATTCCATTCCCATTTCAATTAATGTATTTGCATGTGTACGAAGTCTTCGTGCACGATCTTTTAGCAATTCATATTGTACATGACTAAATGTTGTGGCCATTTGAATTCGATCTGTAGGCTTGGCTGGAGCTTTAAATTCTTTTGGTTTCTTATAGGTATTTAATACATAATCAATTCCGTCAGCAAGTAATTGATTAAACGGAATTTGTTCGTGATTTGCAATTACTTTAATTTGTTCAAGTAAACTGCTGCTAATTGTTGTATTTTTGGTTACACGATCAGCATTATGTGATCGAATTTTGCTTTCATAAGGCATATGTAGAACAACTCCTGGACTAAATTTTAAATTAGATTGCGTTATGAGTTTGGTTACTAATTGTATAACTAAATGTTAATGATTATAGAAAAAAGATTAATAACTATAACTTAAGATAATTTAATTTTAGCATAGATTTGCTATAATTTTATTGATTTGAACTAGGTTCCTAGAATAGATATTATGTAAACTAGATACAAACTGCATCCGAACAATAACAATTGACTTAACTTCCTATAGTAATGGATATTGTGAAGTTGGCTCCCCCTAACTTGACGATAATGTGTTAGAGCGTCCGGATAACTTCCGGTACCGTTCCGATAACTCCTAGGGTCGGGATTTAATGACAAGGTGTGTCCAAATAATTTCATTTTTTGGAGGTCGATCCCAATGGATTTGCAACAAGCTGTCGATGATTTTCTGCTGTATTTAAAAGTGGAACAAAATTATTCGGACTTAACGATTCTTAGTTACGAATATGATTTGACCCTGTTTCACCAATTTTTAAAGCGTCACAACCGTTCTTGCGACTTGCAAGATCTCAATCGCTCTATTGTTAGACGGTTTATCCAGGACCAGACGATGAATGCGAATATGAAGCCAAGAACGATGCAACGACGTATCTCTGCCTTAAAATCATTAAGCAAGTATTTACTCAAAGAGCAATTCATTGATTCTGATTTTATGTCTGGAATCAAAGCGCCAAAGTCTGAAAATAAGTTACCCGTTTACATGAATTTACAAGAATTAAAGCAGTTATTTGCGTCTCTCGAACAATCGGAAAATCACCTTGCACTTCGAAATGAAGCGATGTTTAAGTTACTCGCCACAACTGGGATGAGACGGCAAGAAATTGTATCCCTTACCTGGGAGCAATTAGATTTTTTTAATGAAACCATACGAATTTACGGGAAGGGAAAAAAGGAACGCCTCCTCCCCCTTCACTCATCCGTTCTACCTGTATTAAAGGGGTATAAGGATTCTTTGCAGGAATATCAGACATATCCATCTGAACATGTCTTTTTAAACCACCATGGCAAACCATTAAACCCGCGTGGCCTTCATGTGATCTTTAAGGAAGCCTTGAAACAAGCTGGTCTTCCACCCACGAGGTTTTCATTGCATCACTTGCGTCATACCTTCGCGACTTTGTTGTTGCAGCAATCGAAAATGGAAACCAAAGATGCGGATGGTATGCCGTATAGTAAAGATAAGGTGGACTTAAAAACTCTGCAAGAATTATTAGGTCATGAATCTTTAGCCACCACTGAAGTGTACACTCATATTGATTTTGATTCCAAGAAACGCGCGATTGACTCGTTTCGATTTGATTAATGGTACAAGGAAAGCTACCACAATGTTGGTAGCTTTTTTGGTTTGTTTACATTGCCACCAGATTAGCTGCAGCAAGTGCTTGTGCTAATTGTGGATTTGTTTTCGTGAGTGCAACAAAATCGTGCATCGATATCTTCGCTTGATCACCTGTTGGTTGTTGATTTTGATTTGTAAACTGTTTTTCATTCGTGTAAATGACTTCATCATGTGTTTCTTCCATGTTACTTGCTCTGCGTTGCTCTAATGCCTCATATATTTCTTCTTCAATTTTTGTTAATTCCGTTCGAAGAGCACGGATTTTACGATTATCACGTCGTAAGTATTGATCCACATTATCTTTTGTAATGGTATGCCCCAATAAGTATTTGATGTTAATGCGATCAAATCCTCTCTCATCTAAAATCGTAGCGATAGAAGCACGGTACCCGTGTGGGGTAATATGCTTATCATTTATCCATCCCAATTCTTTATTTATTCGGTCGGTTACGCGATTAAGTTGTTTATTTTTTAGATCTTGTCCTGATAATCCGTGTAACAGCTGTTCCTCGGGTTGAAGTCCAAAATAATCAATATGGTGTTTTAACTTTTCTAGCAATTTGGGTGGAATTGGGAAAAATTGAACGACATGTTTATTGTTAATCACTCCTGGATCATAAGAGATTAATGCCTTCTCAATCAACACATCTCTTACTTGTAAAGTTTTTAGAGCATCATTACGTAAACCAGTAAAAAACATAACTTGGGTAGTGACGGACAAATCTTTCCCCTCCTTATCCTTTATCAGTTCAATGGCCTCAAAGACATCTACAATTTCATCAAACTCTAATGCTCTTGAGTGATGACCTACTTTACCAACTGGCACGCGCGATGCTTTAAAAGGGTTGTGCGTAATCGTCCCAATTGTTTGGTAAAAGGAAAATACACTTGAAAGGGCTGCGATTACTCGCTTCGTTGTTCGATATGCTTCCTCATCCTTAGCATGTTTGATATATTTTTGAACGTGATGTAGCTTAATACCCTCAAGGGTAGGCTCAAAACCATGCTCTAAGCTAAAGTCTTCAAACCGCTCTGCATCTTTTAGGTAAGCTTTGTATGTATTCTCTTCCCAAGTGCGGTACTCTTTCATTTCCTCTAAGGCAACACGTATTGTCCATGTTGGAAGTGCCCTATCCTCAATTGATACGATATCTGTAGTATTTTGTTTATTCATCTGTTTCTCCTCCTAAAGATAAAAAAGAAAGCACCCGAATAATTAAGAATTAATTGAAGATAGACTATAGCTATCTTTAATTAGTTCCTAAGAATCCAGGTGCTTCCTGCGATTTCATCATTTAATTTATAACTAAATTATAGCAACAATTATCTATCAAAGCTATTACTAGTCCTAAAAAAAGGAATATTATTTTTCCCTTTTACATTTTTCAAATCATCTACGTGGAGGACAAATTTAGTCTTGTATAGTGGTAAAAAGCTATATTTCGATTATGAAACATCATTTTTTACTTATTTACGGTTATGTAATTCCTGATAAATATCCCCCTCAAGTTTTGTTAGCTACTTTCGCAGGTCTTTTATTCGATTATCACTCCGTAAATGATGAGTAAAGCTGATACATTGGCCAAGTAAGTCCTAGAGATGCCCATGTTTTTTCCTTTTTCATCTAAAATTGCTGGAATAGAGTTTCGGTAACTTTGAGGTGTCGCCAGGTTTATCCAACCAGCCGAGTTCTCTATTGAATTTGTCTGTTTCTAAGATTGTTGTGACAGATAAATCTTGTCCCTCTTTCTCCTTGATCTATTAAATTGCTGCATAGATTTTAACATTTCCATCAAATTATAATCCTCTAGTATGTCGCCCAACTTTACCAAGTTGTGCGGCGAATAACTTCCTTGAAAGGATTATCCTTGATTATTCCAAGATTTACGTAAAAGGAATAGATGCTAGATAGAGATGCCAATACTCGTTTTGTGGTTTGGCATGCTTCCTTTCCCTTGGCTTGTTTAATATATTTTTCTACATGATGAGACTGAATCCCTTCAAGGGTCGGTTCATACCCTTGCTTTAAACCGAAGTCTATGAAGCGATCTGCAACATTTAGATATGCTGTATATGTACAAGATTGCCACATTCGATACTCTCTCATCTTCTCTAAAGCAATTCGTAAGGTCCAGGTTGGATCCCCAACAAAATTTGTAGCGTTATGTCTATTCATATGATTCTCCTCCTTAAGATAAAAAAAGAAAGCACCTGAATAATTAAGAATTAATTGAAGATAGGCTATTGCTATCTTTAATTAGTTCCTAAGAATCCAGGTGCTTCCTGCGATTTCATCTTATTTATTTATATCTAGATTATATCATTGTATAATTTACTTGGCTATAAAAATACTCAAAAGTTTATAAAATATTAAAGAGATTAATAAATATACTAAAAAAAAGATATCTTTTTCTTTGTTACATGACCTAACCTAAAAAATAAATAAGTTACATATTAGAATAGGACAGTACTTGTTGTTTCTATAATAGTAAATTGCTCTATCTTTTTTAATTTTAAATTTGTTTTAATACCCTATATTATAAACTTTCGGTTTTATGGTTAGACTGTTTTCTTTCTTTTCGGTTTAATAGGTATCTAGCCATGGCTAGAT
>NZ_JBALOV010000058.1:0-6343 GCF_036965045.1 Bacillus sp. JJ1533
TACAAAGGGTACACTTTAAATTAGGAATCCCTTTTATATATTAAAGACGCTTTTCGAGTTCGGCTTTCTTCTCTTCGTAACCCGGCTTACCCAGTAAAGCAAACATATTTACTTTGTATGCTTCTACACCAGGTTGGTCAAATGGGTTAACACCTAGTAAATAGCCGCTCATTGCACATGCTTTTTCGAAGAAATACACAAGGTATCCAAATGAATACTCGTCCATTTCCGGTACATGAACAATTAGATTTGGTACGCCACCATCTGTATGAGCTAGCATTGTACCTTCAAATGCTTTCTTATTTACAAAATCAACGGATTTACCAGCTAAGTAGTTTAATCCATCTAGATCGTTCTCTTCTGCCTCTACAAATAGTTCATGGCGAGATTTTTCAATGTTAATCACGGTTTCAAACAAATCGCGGCGACCTTCTTGTACATATTGTCCTAGAGAATGAAGATCTGTTGAGAAGTTTGCAGATGATGGGTAAATTCCTTTTTGGTCTTTCCCTTCACTCTCACCGAATAATTGCTTCCACCATTCAGAGAAGTATTGAAGTCCTGGCTCATAGTTGATGAGCATTTCAATTGTCTTTCCTTTGTTGTAAAGAGCATTACGTACTGCAGCATATTGGTAAGCAGGGTTTTCTTCAAGCTCTGATTTAGAAAAATCAACACTTGCAGCTTGTGCACCCTTCATCATTTCTTCAATATTTGCACCACTAACAGCAATTGGGAGTAAACCAACAGCAGTTAAGACAGAATAACGGCCACCAACATCATCTGGAATAACAAATGATTCATAACCTTCTTCAGTTGCTAATGTTTTCAATGCACCACGAGCTTTGTCAGTCGTTGCAAAGATACGTCCTCGAGCTTCTTCTTTACCGTATTTTTCAATTAACATCTTTCTGAAGATACGGAATGCAAGTGCTGGTTCTGTTGTTGTACCAGATTTAGATATAACGTTGATTGAGTAATCTTTTCCTTCTAATAAATCCATTAGGTCTCTCATATAAGTTGAGCTAATGTTATTTCCCACAAATACGATTTGTGGTGTCTTGCGTTGTTCCTTCGATAAAGCATTATAGAAGGAGTGGTTTAACCAATCGATTGCAGCTTTTGCACCTAGATAAGATCCACCAATTCCAATGACAAGTAAGATATCTGAATCTGATTTGATTTTTTCTGCACTTTTTTGAATGCGAGAGAATTCTTCTTTGTCATATTGGGATGGAAGGTCTACCCATCCTAAGAAGTCGCTGCCTGCACCTGTTTTTTCATGTATGGAATGGTGAGCGACCTTTACCGCATCACGTAAATATGTAATTTCATGTTCTCCAAAAAAAGTTAAAGCCTTTGAATAATCAAAACGAACATGTGTCATTTTTCTGCCTCCATCCTTGTGTTTTCCAAATCTCTTTTCACTGTACCCAAAGTTTTCCGTAAAATCAATACTATCGACTCGATGTAAGCGTGACCAATTAAAAATTTTAAAAAAAAGTGCTCACACAGGTAGTATGAGCCTTTTTGATGGAATATAAGAATCTTTTTTTTCACACTTATAAAGAAGCTCGGAGAATCTCAAGCGAGTCTTGTTTATTAAGTACTTTAAAGCGGCCAAATTCTCCATAGACGACAGTTTTATCAGCCATAAGTTCAAGATTTTCTTCTCCGATGCCGTAATCTGAAAGTTTTGATGGCGCCCCGATACTAGTCCAGAATGCTCGAAGCTTTTCAATTCCTTCTAAAGCAACTTCACGGTCTGTTTTTCCTTCAGGATCGACATGAAAGACACGGACTGCCAACTGTTTGAAACGGCCTACATTTTCGTCCAGAACATGCTTCATCCAATTAGGGAATATAATCGCAAGGCCGCCACCATGAGGGATATCATATACTGCAGATACCGCATGCTCGATATTATGTGTGGCCCAATCTCCGTTATATCCCATGTTTAACATTTTATTTAAAGCAAGTGTTCCATTAAGCATAATGGTTGCCCGATAATCATAGTTTTCAAGATCATTAATTAACTTTGGTGCGGTCTCAATAACGGTACGTAAAACCGATTCACACCACTGGTCCTGTGTTAATGTATTTGGTACATGATGGAAATAATGCTCTAGCACATGTGACATCATATCTACCATACCATAGACAGTTTGATCTTTTGGCAAGGTAAAGGTATGGACCGGATCTAGAATGGAGAATTTAGGAAAAACTGCTGGACTTCCCCAACCATATTTTTCATTTGTTTCCCAATTTGTAATTACAGAACCTGAGTTCATTTCTGAACCAGTCGCAGCAATCGTCAATACTGTTCCTAACGGAAGAGCATCCGTTGCCACTGCTTTACGTGTCATGAAATCCCACACATCTCCATCGTATTTTGCACCAGCTGCGATTGCCTTTGTACAATCAATGACACTACCGCCACCAACAGCAAGTAAAAATTCAATTCCTTCTTTACGGCAAATGTCGATTCCTTTTCGGACTGTTGATAATCGTGGATTGGGTTCGACTCCCGCTAGTTCGTGAACTTCTGCCCCAATTCCCGCTAATAAGGAGATAACTTGGTCATACAATCCATTTCTTTTAATGCTTCCCCCACCGTAAACTAGCAATACTTTTTTTCCGTATTGAGGTACTTCATTCTTCAGCTCCTGTAGCTGACCTTTTCCGAAAATGAGCTTTGTTGGGTTATAATATGTAAAATTTTCCATAACGCTCGCCTCCTAAAAAATTATCCCATACCACACTATTTAGTAAATAGACTTTTTAAAACCTTTTATACGAATACATATAAAAAAGAGACAATTCAATAATCGCCTCTTTCTCATTGTTAGTATTAGTTAAAATTTGATTGTTCAATCCATTCTTCAAGCTTATCTTTTAAAGTATTGAAACCTTGTGAATCAGAATTCGCTTGTTGTGCTTGTGCTGGACGCTTTTTAGGTTTTGCTGTTTTTTGTACTGGCTTTTCTGGTGCTTCTTGTGTAGCACGAATAGATAGTCCTATTTTGCCCTTTTCCTCATCAATCGACAAAACTTTCACTTCTACTTCGTCGCCAACCTTTAAATGCTCGTTAATATCTTTAACGAAGCCATGGGTTACTTCTGAAATATGAACTAAACCTTGTGTATTTTCGTCTAATGCTACAAATGCGCCATAAGGTTGTATTCCGGTAATTTTACCCTTAACAACACTTCCTACTTCAATCTTTTCTGTCATGCTACCCAACTCCTAAAACTTTAGTTTATTCACTTTTTTATACGCAATAAAAAATTATATCACAAATTAGCCAGATTTTCAAAAAAGAATCTTTTCGCATTAATTAGAGTTACCAATATGAGATGAAATTATGAAGCAGGTAAATTTTATCATGGTTTGGGGGGAATCTGTCGAGATGTTTAAAAAAGGAGAAGAGCGGGTAAACTAGTTTCAAAGGCTTTCTAGTATTCCCCCTTTTGTATGTAGGACAAAACCAAACTGGTTTTGTCCATTTTTTTGTCTAGCTTCAGGCGCCATCTGCTCTCTGGTCTAGCCAATCGCCGATAAGCGAATGCCTTGTGCTGTTCTATATTACACGAGGTTATTATTTTTTAGGAATCGTCCCATCCGTTTTACAGCCTCTTGTAGTTGTTCTAATGAAGAAGCGTAAGAGCAGCGAATATAACCTTCTCCGCTCTCACCAAAGACATCACCGGGAACAACTGCCACTTTCTCCTCCATCAGTAAACGGTGTGCAAATTCCTCTGATGTTAACCCTGTTTCCTTAATCGATGGAAAAGCGTAAAACGCTCCACCTGGTAGATGGCAAGATAAACCTATTTCCTGTAAGGAAGAAACGAAGAAGTTTCTTCGCTGACGATAGCTTTTTCTCATGTACTCTACATCAGAAAGACCATTACGTAGAGCTTCTATTGCCCCATATTGAGCCATTGTCGATGCACACATCATCGTATATTGATGAATTTTTAGCATGGCTTCAGATATTTCCCTTGGAGCTGCTGAATACCCTAAGCGCCAACCCGTCATCGCAAAGCCCTTAGAAAATCCAGAAACAAGAATGGTACGGTCAAACATACCTGGAATACTTGAAAAGCTCGTATATTTACCCTCATAGGAAAGCTCTGCATAGATTTCATCTGAAATCACGATCAAATCGTGTTTTTCAACGATTTTAGCAATGGCTTCAAGTTCTTCTTTCTTAAGCATCGTGCCTGTCGGATTATTTGGAGAACAAATAATAATTGCTTTTGTACGGTCAGTTACGACATTTTCAATTTCTTCAGGCTGCAGCTTAAATTCATTTTCAGCCTTCGTATGGACAGGGATCGGAACTCCCCCTGCGAGGGACACTATAGGGCCATAAGCAACAAAGGTTGGCTCCACAATAATAACCTCGTCACCTGGATCAACAAGTGCTCGAATAGCTAAATCAATTGCTTGACTACCACCGACAGTGACAATAATCTCATTATTAGGTGAATATTCCACATCAAAGGACTTATGTAAATAAGCTGATATTTCCTGTCGTAATTCAATCAGTCCTGCGTTTCCAGTGTAGGAGGTAATCCCCGCTTCAATCGATTCGATACTTGCTTCTCTAATTGACCAGGGTGTTACAAAATCTGGTTCACCCACTCCTAAGGAGATGACACCTTCCATCGTTACCGCTAAGTCAAAGAATCGACGGATACCCGAAGGTTTTAATTCTTGTACTTTTTTAGAAAGATATTGGGTTGTCATGGTGTCACCACAATCCGTTTATCATCTTCGCCTTGGTCAAAAATGGTGCCATCATGTTTATACTTTTTCAAAATAAAATGGGTTGTTGTTGAAAGAACGGAATCTAAGGTTGAAAGTTTTTCAGATACGAAGGTCCCAACCTCTGACATTGTTTTTCCTTCAATGACAACGGACAAGTCATATGCACCAGACATTAAATAGACAGACCTTACTTCCTTAAAGTGATAAATACGCTTGGCAATTTCATCAAAGCCGACACCTTTTTTCGGGGTTACCTTGACATCTATCATGGCTGTCACACCTTCGTGGCCTGCTACTTTCTTCCAATCCACAATTGTGTTATATTCTACAATAATCTTAAGTTCCTCTAGCTTACGAATAATAGCTTCGACTTCATCGACAGTTTTGCCGACTAATTTTGCGATTGTTTCTACAGGAAGTCGTCCATTATTCTCAATAATCTCGAGTATTTCAATTTCATTTTCCTGCAATTTCATAACGGTCACCCCTAGTATTTTTAAAATGATTTTTGTCATTTATTATATCAGATTAATGGACAGTATATTGAATCATTTTTGATTCATTTGAAATTTTATGAGTTTTTCTTTGCTCTTTGGCAAAAATAGGAATAATCATTTCATTAGGATGTGGGGTTTCATCAATGGACACAATTCAAATAAAAGGAATAAGCCTTCATTATGAGCTATATCAACATAACGAAGAGAAGCCCGTTCTCGTATTATTACACGGGTTTTTATCATCATCGTTCAGTTTCCGAAGACTTATTCCCTTCTTATCAAAAGACTATACCATTCTATCTGTTGACATACCTCCATTTGGAAAAAGTGAAAAATCAACAAGGTTTACATACTCTTTTTCAAATATTGCAACTGTAGTAACTGATTTAATTCGTTCTTTTCATTTTTCAAAAGTCAATTTAGTGGGACATTCGATGGGTGGGCAAATTTGCTTATATATTGCAAAACAATCACCGAGTTTGGTGGATAAATTAGTGTTGCTTTGTAGCTCTGGTTATATGAAACGGATGCCGAAATCGTTAATCTATTCTTCCTATCTTCCTTATTTTCATTATTTTGTAAAACGGAAGTTGGCCAAACAAGGTGTATTACATAATTTACGAAATGTCGTTCACAACCAGGATCTTATTAGTCAAGATATGATAGATGGCTATACGGAGCCATTCTTGGATAACCGGATTTTTATGGGGTTAACACGGATGATCCGCCATCGTGAGGGTGATTTACCATCTGAGGAATTAAAACAAATCAAACATCCCGCTTTATTAATTTGGGGTGAAAAGGATCGGGTAGTTCCAATTTCTGTAGGGCGAAGGTTGCATCAGGATTTACCTAACTCGACGTTTGTATCAATTAAAAATACAGGTCATTTGGTCCCTGAAGAATGTCCTGAAAAAGTAGCAGCTTATATGACGGAGTTTATTTAGATAGAAAATTGAATAGAGTCAATAATTCGGACTCGATAGACTGCTATCTTGCTCTTACTGTCAAAATGATTGACTCATTCGGACTCGGTTAAGGAGTTCCTCTCTCTTCCTGTCAAAATGGT
>NZ_JBALOV010000059.1:0-21367 GCF_036965045.1 Bacillus sp. JJ1533
CCTTTTGTCGACACTCTGAGAGCCCCTAAAAAGGGCTCTTTTTTCTTTTCTGGATTGCTTTGACGATCCAACATGCCTTACAATTATTGTAAATGAAAACTGAATTTGAAACAAAGCGGGGGTGACTAAAATGAACATTGATCGTCAAGTTGAGATTTTTAATACGCAAGCGGATAAGTATTATAAACGAGCGAAACAAAAAAACATGGATTTTCGATTGAGGAGTAAGCTTCTACAGTCTGCTAACGGTACTATCTTGGAATTATCCGTTGGAGCAGGAATAAACTTTCAGTTTTTTCCGAGGTCATCGAATATAACTGCGGTTGACTTTAGTCCAAAAATGATTGAACAAGCGAAGCGCGTGGCCATGGAACAGGCCCGTGAAGTTGATTTTTTACTTGGTAATGTCGAAGAAATTGATCTCCCTGAAAAAGCCTATGATACGGTTATCTCCACCTTGTCTCTTTGTTCATACCCTCACCCTGAAATTGTACTTCAGCGAATGGCTTCATGGTGTAAGGAGGATGGGAAGATTCTTCTCTATGAGCATGGAATCAGTACGAACCCATTCTTTGCCTGGCTTCAAAATAAAACAAACTCCTTTCATTTGAAAAAAGTGGGATGCCATATGAACCGTGACATTCTTGCGCTTGTGCAAGAATCGCCATTATCAATTGTAAAATCGGAGCATTCCATGTTCAATGCTGTTCATCTAATCTGGGCTAAGCCAGGGAAGAGAGAAGGTTAGCAAAACAATCGTGCTAACCTTCATGATCTTTAAAAGCTTCCTTAATAGTAATAAATTCATTGAGATTCTCCAATAAGATCTCGACTAACTTAGGATCAAATTGTTTCCCTTTTTGTGACTTGAGGTATTCTCTAATTTCTTCAATCTTCCATGCCTGTTTATAAACTCGATCCGTACTTAAGGCATCGAAAACATCAGATATAGCTGTAATTCTGCCATATAAGGGGATTTCTTCACCTTTTAAACCTTTCGGATAACCACTGCCATCGTATTTTTCATGATGGGTTAAAGCAATTATCGCGGCAGCCTCTAAAATCCTCCTGTTCGAGTGTTTTAACATTTGATAACCAAGGGTCGTATGAGTTTTCATTATTTCATATTCTTCTTTCGTTAATTTTCCAGGTTTCTTTAAGATTGAGTCTGGGATTCCTATTTTACCCACATCATGTAGGGGAGTTGCTGCTTTAAGTAATTCTGCTTCTTCATCTGACAAACCGTATTTTAATGCCAATCGTTTAGAGTATTCAGCTACCCGCCTTACATGGTTTCCTGTTTCTTTTGAACGGGTTTCTGTTATTTCCCCAAGTGTAAATAAAATTTCTTTTTGTGTTGTTTCAAGTTCGTGTGAAAGCATTTCAATTTTAGAAAAAGAGGTAGCAAACCGTTTGGAAATCAGAAACGATTGTGCCCCGATAAATGCAATGATGCCAAGTGGTGACAAAATGGTAGTGTTGATCATTTGCGCGTCGTACATAAGATCATTTATGACAGTTCCAATCAAAATGAATAGCGTAAAAGCAATCACAAAGGCGCCAATCTGTTTCATTTTGATTCCTTTAATAACCAGGTAGATAAAGTATGAAAAGGTGATAAGTAATAAGAAGTATAGAATATAAACTAAGTTTGTAAACACATAAGGTTCAGTAACGATAATGAATCCAATACAAATAAGTGAAAGAACAATAACGAAGGTCACTGGAGTCTTCTTTTGATCATGTTGGAAACGTAACGAAAAATATTTAATAAAGAGAGCTACACAACTAAAAATGGCAATAAAATTGCATTTAACTACAAGGTTCCAACTCAAATTAGGAAAAAAGTGAAAAATAGAAGTTTGTCCTATTACTAAAATTCTAAGACCATACATAAGACAAAATAGCCCAAAATATAAAGGAACACGGTCTTTTCTACGATTTACAAATAAATTCAATTGATTGACACTAATAATTAAAAAAACACCAATACTAAACCATTCAATAAACGTATCGCGCTTGGTAATTTCCTCAATTAAAGAGGGATTCCCTAAGTAAACGGGACCCATTATTCCAGCATGATGAAAATGAAAATTTGATACTTGCAATAAAAAAGTAAGATTCTGTTGAGAAACCGTAAAATAGATCACTTTCGGTATTCCTTTTGGCTTCATTCCTTGTTTTGTCTTTCCAACCTTTCCATTTTCTAAAACAAGGTCTTCATTAATCCATAGTTTATAGGCACTGAAAACCTGAGGAATATAAATCGCTTTCGTTTGACCAATTGCATTTAGAGGAAAGTGAACATTCAATTGATAAGTTCCGTAACCCTTACGTTCATCCCAATAACCCGGTACGGTTATTTTCTCTTTTGGAAGATTTTTTACGGAGTGTAAATCTCCTGGACTTAATAAGTAATGAGGATAAAAGGTCCAGTTGCCAGCTAATTTGACAATCTCATCATTTGGTTGAATAACCGTTTCTCCATTGGTAATGGATGTTTCTTGAATCTGTTGACACCCTCCAATAAAAATAGAAAGGATAAAAACAAGGAATAAAGTCCGCTGCATAAAACTACTCCATCTATCTAAATTAATTGGTTACTTCCGCCAATTACCCCTTAATATTTTCCTTCTATCCAAAAAACATGCAAAAGGCCAGGTTCCATCAAAAAGGAGGTACCTGGCACTTCTTAATATTTAAGATTCGATACTAAAACTGGCTTGCAAACTTTCTGTTTTCTTTACATGTATCATTTGTCTTCTCAGAATAAATACATAAGCAAAAAATGCAATCATAATACTTAAGGCACTGTATAAGAAAACGGATTTGAACCCGGCGTGAAGGGAAATAAATCCTAAACAAATCGCTCCGATGCCACTTCCGAGATCTTTGGCAGTAAAAAACGTCGAGTTGCCTGCGCCTCTGCGATCAGGGGGACAAAGTTTAATCATAATGGCATTTAAGGCAGGCTCTACAAAACCTAATCCTAATCCATAAAGGATGCCTGAAATGATAAAATCTCCGAGTGAATGTGCATAGGCTAAGACCACAAAAGAGCCCGTCATAATGATTAATCCGGGAATAATGACCAATGAACTACCATACCTATCAGCCAGCTTCCCACCAACAATTCTGGTAAACAATAGGGCAACTGAATAAACCGTATAATATAATCCAATGTCTTTAATCCCTAAGGAAAGGGCAAAGGTTGGAATAAAGGTTAAGGCAACACCCATCCCAACATAAACAAAAGCAGTTACTAAAGCTGTAGGAAGAGCTGTTTTTTCATACAGCACCTCGGTAAACTTTCTTTTCTTTTTTGATGGGCTAATTTCATGGTTTGGATTTCTTTTTTCATACGTAATAAACAGACTGCAAAGGATGGATATCAAACCAATCACACCGGCAACAATGAAAAGGATTTGATAATTGAACTGTTGAATCAGAAAGATGCTTAAAGCAGGTCCAATGGCCGTAGCAAGCGTATTGGATAATCCAAAATAACCAACACCTTCTGCCAAGCGGCGTTTTGGTACAATATCCGAAATCACGGTTCCTGATGCATTGGTAGTTGCACTAAACCCGATTCCATGTAAACTTCTCATAACGAGCAGAAGACTAATCGAAAATGCAATAACGTATGAAAGAGTAATAAAAGCAGTGACAACTGCACCAATAATGAGCACGATTCTACGACTCTTTTCATCTATTAATTTACCAAAATAGGGTCTGAAAAGGATCGCTACAAACATAAAGAAACCAAAAAGCATGCCCGAAATCGAATTATCCCCACCCAAGTGAATCGCGTATAAGGGGAGTCCAGTCATTAACATATTATTGGAAATTTGTGTCGACATGGCATAAATAAATGCTAGAAAATAATACTTTGTCCATAATTTTTCTGAATGGTTTTTTGCTTCTTCCAAAAGATTTCCTCTTTTCTTTAAAGTGATGCTGATTATGATTATATCAGTAAATGGTAAGAAAAATAAAAAAAGTAGATGTAGGACCCTGATAAGGTTTAACCTAAACTTTCAAAATCTTGTTATAATGGTAGTAATTCTAAAAATGAGGTGTCAGCATTGGAAATTACACTATCACAGAAAATGAATGAGTTTGGGGAATCGATTTTTAACGAACTAGCAAACTATAAAAAACAAAAGATTCGCGAGGGACATGACATCATTGACTTAAGCGTGGGGAGCCCGGATTTGCCGCCACCTCCTTATGTTATCGAAGCACTGATTACTCATACCGAAGATCCTTCCTTATATGGATATTCTTTAACCGGAATGGACGAGCTACATACAGCAATTTCTGAATACTATTCTCGTAGATTTGATGTTTCTGTAAAAAAAGAGAACGAAGTCTTAATGGTGATGGGTTCACAGGATGGACTCGTTCACTTCCCGATGGTTTTTGCAAACCCGAATGATTATATCCTTGTCCCAGATCCTGGCTACACGGCATATGCAGCAGGTATTGCGCTTGCAGGAGCAACCCCATATGGAATGCCGCTAAAAGAGGAAAATCAATTTTTACCGGATTTAGATGTGATTCCGGAAGATGTAAGAGAAAAGGCGAAAATAATGATCCTAAACTTTCCAGGAAACCCGGTGCCGGCGCTAGCTACGAAAGCTTTCTTCAAAAAGGTTATCGAGTTTGCGAAAAAGTATCAGATTATTGTACTTCATGATTTTGCCTATTCGGAATTGTATTTTGAAGAAAAACCGATTAGCTTTTTGTCCGTTGAAGGAGCAACAGAAGTAGGGGTAGAATTCAATTCACTCTCAAAGAGCTTCAACATGGCGGGCTGTCGGATCGGTTATATTGTTGGAAATTCGGAAATCATTGCAGCAATGAACCGCCTTAAATCGAATCTTGATTACGGGGTGTTCTTACCGATTCAAAAAGCAGCGATTGCGGCATTACGTGACACGTCGAACTTCAATGAAGACCTGCGGGAAGCGTATAAAAAACGACGTGATCTTCTTGTGAATGGGCTTACTGAAGTAGGCTGGCAAGTGGACTCTCCAAAGGCATCAATGTTTGTCTGGGCAAAGGTTCCGTCTGGGTTCACTTCGACTGAGTTTACCTACCGTTTAATTGATGAAGCGGGAATTGTCGTCACTCCAGGAAATGCTTTTGGTCCGAGTGGGGAAGGCTATGTACGCATTGGTCTTGTTCAAAATGAAGAGAATTTGCTAAAAGCTGTTCAACGGTTAAAAGATATCCCTCTGTTAAAATAACGAAAGACCTTCAAAAAAAGACGAATCTACATCAAGATTCGTCTTATTTAATTGTAAAAAATTGGGTATTATAAAAGTATTATATATTCAGGAGTGTAGTCGATGCACCTAGTCTATAACGTCTTATTCCTTTTGGCAGCCGTGAAATGGGGTGACTGGAGGGGATGGCGTGAATATTACGCAACCATTTTATTTTTTATTGTGGGAGATCTTTTAAAAAATGTTTTGTTCCATGATTACTTCATTTGGACCTATCAGGAAACGATATTTGCTAAAAACATCCTCATCAATCATACATTCATTACTTTATTAATTGCGTTTGTTTGCTATCCAGCCACAGCGTTAATCTTTCTTGGCCGTTATCCGAAGGGAAAATCGAAACAATTGCTTTGGATTGGGATTTGGGTGTTTCTATTTACAATAGTGGAATTCATCAATTTGAAGTATCTCCATCTAATTGAACACCATCATGGCTGGACGTTGGGATGGTCTTGTTTATTTAATCTTGTCATGTTTCCAATGCTTAGACTTCATCAAAAACGACCTCTCCTTGCGTGGGGAATATCCATTATCTGGATTATTTTTCTCTTGAATATGTTCCCGATTCCATTGAGATATATCAGGTGAAATTTTAAATGGTAACTTGTTCAAAAATGGGATATATAATTCATGATAAAAAAGGGACTCCACGCGAGTTCCTGTATTTGTGATTGGGAAGAATGTATGAATACAACAAATGAAAATGCTTGATAAATAGAAAAAAGATCATTGTTCTAATTTCTTGACTCCATATGCTTCTCCCTTTAATATTCTTACGTCCTCGACATCTCACTAATAGACACCTTCACCATTATGGGTTTAAGCGCTTGTATGGCTTTTGTAAAACCTTCATCAATCTTCCCTAATATGGTATTTTGTAATCCGTTACATCAAATGATAAAGCAAAAAATATATAAAAACAATTTCAAAACTGTTGAATTACATGTCTATAGTTAAATCTTGACATAAATATTCAGAAAACTTAAAATTGTATTTGTAATCGATTACAATTATTTATCATAGATTTGAAAGTGGGGACCAACAATGGCGAATATTCAACAGGTAGCTCAAAAAGCAGGTGTATCCGTTGCAACGGTATCAAGGGTCCTTAATAATGCTACGTCAGTAAGTCCAAAAACAAGACTTAAAGTTGAAAGTGCAATAAAAGATCTTAATTATGAACCTAGTATGTTAGGAAGAAATCTTCGTAACTCTGAAAGTCGACAGTTATTAGTAATACTTCCGAGTATATCTAATCCTTTTTACACTGAAATCATAAATGGGATTCAAAATACCGCAATTGCCGATAACTATAATATACTTCTTTGTGAAACAGACTCAAATCCAACACGAGAAAATATTTATTTTAATATTGTTAAGAACAAATTGGCTGATGGAGTTATTTCGATGGATCCAACAGTCAATATTCATAAGCTTAATGAATTAGCAGAAAATTACTCCGTTATTCTTTGTAGTGAGTATGACGAAGGGGGAAGTATCCCTTACGTTTCCATTGATAATGAATTGGCGGCTTATCAGGCTGTAAAGCATCTAATCAAATTAGGTCATGACAAAATTTCGCTCATTAATTCTGATGAAACGTTCTTGTATGCACGACTACGTCGGAATGGGTATGAAAGAGCGTTAAGGGAGTTTAACATTCCAATCCGAGAAGAATGGATTTACCACACAAGAGAACTAGAATTTCAAAATGGTGTTCAAGCAATGAGGATCCTGTTTCAGTCGGAGGAAAAGCCAACTGCTGTCTTTGCAGTTTCTGATACATTAGCAATAGGCGCTCTTAAAGCAATCAATGGGTGTGGCTTACATGTGCCAGATGATGTTGCAATCGTTGGTTTTGATAATATTAGCTTTGCAAACATGACAAATCCAACATTAACAACGATTTCACAGCCAATGTATAAAATGGGCTGCATTGCAGCAGAAATGCTGATTAATAGTATTAAGGGGGAGAAAATTGAGAATGTTATTTTAGACCATGAACTCATTATTCGTGAATCGACGATGGGCTAGGGTATCCTGCCTCTCCATAGAATGAAATGAATAGGGAGGTTTTTATACGTGGGTATAAAAGTAGGCATTATCGGTTGCGGTTCGATAACACGACATCGACACGCACCCGAGTATAAGGCCAATCAACATGTTGAAGAAATCATTTTTTATGACCGAAATTTAGAAAGAGCTAAGAGTCTGGCAGAGGAATTTGGTGGGAGAGCTGTAGAAACAGTTGAAGAATTATTAAACGATCCCTCAATCATAGCGATTAGTGATTGTTCTTCCAATGATGCCCACCATATTAACACGACTAATGCATTATTAAGTGGGAAGCATGTTTTATGCGAAAAACCTTTAGCTATTAGTGTAAAGCACGCTGAGGAAATCCTTACAGCAGAACGGAAATCTGGAAAGAAATTAATGGTTGATCATAATCAACGATTTACCAAGGCGCACCAAAAAGCGAAAGAAATTTTAGTGGAAAAAGAATTAGGTGAAATTTTAACCTTTAAAACAACTTTTGGTCATCAAGGACCAGAAAGTTGGGGTGTAAATAAATCAAATTCTACTTGGTTTTTTAAAAAGGAGCGTTCACATTTAGGTGTTGCTGGTGATTTAGGAATTCATAAAATCGATTTAATACATTACCTCTTAGACGACGAAATTGAAGAAGTTCATTCTTTCTATGGTACTTTAGATAAAGTGGATGAAAATCATTCGCCCATTGAGGTTTGTGATAATGTAGTATGTGCATTAAAGACAAGAAAAGGGCGTTTAGGAACGGCTTCGTTTTCGTGGACGTATTATGGTTCAGAGGATAATTCGACGATCATCTACTGTCAAAAAGGTATCTTGAAAATCTATCATGCTCCTGAAGCACCACTCGTGGTTGAAAAGAAGGATGGCTCGTTTAAGAAGTATGAATTAGGCGTTATTCAGACGAATGATACCCAAACAAATACAGGAGTGATTGATGCATTCATTAATTCAATCATTCATGATGTTAAACCTGCTGTTACAGGTGAACAAGCAATTGCTTCCCTTAGAGTAGTTGAGAAAATACTAGGCTTATAAGTTTCATACACTTAACGTGTGTGAGAATTAAAGAGTATACTAATATTGGAAAAAAATGATTATTTATACCTAAAAAGAATTGACTGAATATTGCTTATCTTATACTATAAATGTAACGGATTACATTTTACTGTTGTTACTTTCGGTTTGAAAGTAATATGAAGCTTGTACTGGGTAATTGTAATCAATTACATAGGTCGGGGGGTTGATTTGCAATTAACTCTAATACGTATCGTGGCTTTTCATTTGAGGATGCAGTGAAAGGGCGACCGGAAAATTACTTAAGACGTTTGCAAAAACTTTACATAATCGTTTGAATATCAGATAAATTAGGTGTATATAATGAATGGAACTTTACAGGAATAGAGATGGAGACGTCGATTTCTCGAAAAATATTTAAAACGCTTTCAAACCCAAGTTTAAAAGGTCCTATAAGTGTAGAAATCGAATTTACTCCTTCGGGTCCCACAAGTCTTTAGGAAGTAGAACATTCTGTGAGAATATCCTTTGAATAACTTTCAAGATTAATAGGATAAGAGGAGAGAAGATGAGAAATATTGGGCTTGTTGGTTTGGGGTTCATAGGAAAAACGCATTTAGAGGCATACCAACACCTTGAAAATTGTAGAGTAACAGTCATTTGTTCACGAAATGAAGTAAAGGACAAAGATATTATTCAAAACTATAACGGGTCATTTGTTTCTGATTACGATGAATTATTACGTAATAATGAAATCGATATTATTGATCTTTGTGTTCCTACATTTTTGCATGAAGAATACATTATCAAGGCTGCTAGAGCAGGAAAGCATATCATTTGTGAAAAACCATTAACCTTTACACTAGAATCAGCCAATCGAATTATGAATGAAGTAAATAAAAACGGTGTCAAGCTATTTGTTGGTCATGTACTTCGATTTTGGCCTGCATATAAGGCAATTAAATCTTTTTCTGAAACTGACAAATTAAAAGATATTCAAATTATTCATGCAAAGAGATTGGGACAGGTACCTAGATGGAGTGATTGGTTTTTATATCCTGAAAAAGGTGGCGGAGCCCTATTTGACCTTCATATCCATGATATTGATTTCGTGTATTATTTATTGGGCGAGGTTGAGTCAGTGTATGCAGTAGGAAATAAGAATATATATGGTGCTTGGGACCATGTCATGACCACCCTTACCTTTACGAATAAAAGCAAAGCTTTTGTTGAAGCATCTCAACGAATGCCAACAGGATATCCTTTTACAATGTCATTGCGGGCACAAACGATTCAAGGGACTCTAGAATTTAATTTGATTGCTGGTGAAAATATTCAACATATAGAGGAAGATCCAAATCAATTAATTTATTATAATCACGAGGGAGGAACTGCACTTCCTATTGAAAAAGGTGACGCTTTTCAAAATGAGCTATCGTATTTTGTGAATTGTATTGAAAAGGACCAAGAAAATCTTGTGATTCCTTTACATGATGTACTTTATACATTAAAGCTACTAAATGCTATTGAAGTGTCCTTAGAAACAGGGAAACAAGTTTCAATTTAGCGAACTACCCTACTTACAACAAGAATCCTCAAGTAAACTACAACATGTGTTAACTCCTATATGAAACCGCTTATATTTACGAGAAGAAAATGAATGATGATTGGTTTCACTTGCTATATTGTAATAGATTACTAGGTAAAAACGAGGGGGTTATTATTTATGAAAAAAGCTTTACGTTTGTTATCGTTGCTAGTTTTACTTCTAATTCCTGTTCTGAGTGCATGTAGTGATTCAGAAAAAACAGGTGAATCGACAACTGGGGATTCTGGAGAAGGTTCAGGTAAAAAGTACAAGGTTGGTATTTTAGCTCCAGCCGTAACACATGGATGGGTTGCTGCAGTTGCTTACCATGCGGAAGCTCGCGCTAAAGAACTTTCCAGTGAGGTTGAGTACCAAATTCAAACAAGTAGCAATGCGGCTGAAATGACATCGCAATTAGATGATTTAATGACCTGGGGTGCCGAAGCGATTGTAGCATTTCCACAATGGGAGGGAATGGAAGTTCCTATTCAACGTGCATTAGATGAAGGTATCAAAATTGTGAACTTTGATATTGTCATTGATGCTGAAGGTGTTTATCGTGTAGCTGGAGATAACGAGGATATGGGCGTTCAAGGTGCAAATTACATTGTTGAAAAGATTGGTAAAGAAGGGAATGTTGTTATTCTAGAGGTTCCATCCTCTGGCTCAGTTTCTGAACTTCGTAAGAAAGGTTTTGTTGAAACAATCGAAGAAATCGCTCCAGATATTAAGCTTCACACTTATGCAACTCAGTTTACAAGAGAAGATGGTTTGAAAGATTTTGCTGATATTTTAACAAGTCTAGATAAAATTGATGCTGTCTACTCTTTGGATGATGAAACTTCTATCGGTGTATTACAAGCAATCAATGAAGCGGGAAGAACAGATATTAAAGTAGTAACTGGCGGCGGTGGAATGCAAGAATATTTTAAAATGATGCCAGAGAATGAAAATATCTGGATTCAATCTGCACTATACAGTCCAGCTATGGTTAAGGATGCTGTTGATGTCGCACTTAAGGTTTTAAAGGGTGAAGAGGTTGAAATGGAAACCATTATTCCTACAACCGTTGTTGATAGAGAGAATTATGAAGAGTTTCTTGATGAGGGTTCACCGTACTAAAAAGCAGAGATTGTGAATTAGGAGGGCTATGGCGCAGCTGCTGTAGCCTATCTCTTTTACTAACTTTTTGAGTGTTGTAGTGATTTTAAAGGTTTGG
Organism: Bacillus sp. JJ1533; assembly: GCF_036965045.1. Classification (NCBI taxonomy): domain Bacteria; kingdom Bacillati; phylum Bacillota; class Bacilli; order Caryophanales; family Bacillaceae; genus Bacillus; species Bacillus sp. JJ1533. Next base: position 11,168 of record NZ_JBALOV010000059.1, read on the forward strand.
AAGTGATGACATGATAATTGAGATGAAACATATTCGAAAATCCTTTGGAAGCAATGATGTCCTTAAGGATATATCTTTTACCTTAAAAGGCGGTGAAATCTGCGCATTGCTTGGAGAAAATGGGGCTGGAAAGTCCACGCTAATGAACATATTGGGTGGAGTACTGCAAATGGATTCTGGTTCAATCCATATTGATGGGAACCAAGTGGAATTTGCTAAACCAGCAGAATCTCAGGATGCAGGAATTGCTTTCATTCATCAGGAACTGAACTTAATCAATGACTTACCAATCTATGAAAATATGTTTCTTGGTCGTGAGCTAAAAACAAAAAGAGGTAGCTTGGATTTAGAAAAAATGTATCAAGAAACAAAAGAAATGTTCAAAAAAATGAACGTAGATCTAGATCCGAATAAATTGGTGCGTGACCTTGATGCTTCTTATAAACAAATCATTGAAATATGTCGGGCTATGATGGCAAGTGCGTCTCTTATTATTATGGACGAACCAACCACTTCCTTAACTGACCAGGAAATTGAGAGAGTATTTGCGATGATGAGAACACTTAAGGAGCATAATGTCGGTATTATTTTTATCTCCCATAAATTAAATGAAGTGATGGAAATTTGTAATCGTTTTCTCGTGCTTCGTGATGGAAACCTGGTGTCCGAAGGAAATGTAACTGATGTAACCACAAATGATCTCGCGCGATATATGGTAGGACATGATGTGAGAACAGAACCTTTAGTTAGGGAGAAGAATCCTGGTAATGAGATTCTGCGTGTAGAAGGGCTAACCTCAGGTCATATTTTTAGGGATATTAGCTTTTCAATACGAGCAGGTGAAATAGTGGGTTTCACAGGTCTACTTGGAGATGGTCGAAGTGAACTGTTTCAATCTATTTTTGGATCTTCTCCATTTTCATATGGAAAAATTATCTTAAATGGCAAAGAGGTTAAAATCACAAGTACGACCAAAGCAATCAAAGAAGGAATTGCGTACCTGCCGCGAAATCGTAAAGAAAATGCGATCATCAAGGATATGAACATTTTAGAAAATGCCTCAATAGTTACCTGGCCATCATTTTCAAAACGTGGCACGATTAATATGAAAAAGCATCAGGCGATTTTTGAAGAGCAGAGGAATGCATTACGATTAAAAATGGGTGAACTTACAGATGGAATCACGAGTCTTTCTGGGGGCAACCAGCAAAAGGTTGTTCTAGCAAAATGGTTGGCAGCTAACCCAAAACTTCTTATTCTGGACAATCCTACCCAAGGGGTTGACGTAGGTGCAAAGGAAGATATATATGATATTATTTTGAAACTTGCTGAAGAAAACATAGCTGTTGTTGTTCTTTCCAGTGAAGCTCAGGAAATAATCCGAGTCTGTGACCGAGCAATCGTCATGTACCATGGAACCATTCAAGGAGAAGTCGCTGGAGAAGATATGAATGAGCATTCCATCATGAGTCTTGCTACGGGTGGGGACTTAACTGAGGGAGAGGTAAGCTAATATGAAGCCAAGTATAGAGCATACACCGATAAAAAATAAAAAAAACTTCTTTGGATGGTTTAAATATAAATGGTCGAATGATCCACTATTCAGTATAGCAATTGCATTAATTATTATGATAATTTTACAAACTTTGGTATTAGGTTTTGATTACGATTCTTTTGGAGGATGGTTTCAATCATGGATTAACAACTGGATAAATATTTTGCGAAATAACGCAGGTACAGCTATCGTTGCTTTGGGCATGACGTTTGTTATTATGACAGGCGGAATAGATCTAGCAGTTGGTTCTACCTTGGTTGTTACAGGTGCTTTTTCAATGATGCTCTTAGATACGGGTACAAAAGGTTTCTTGGGAATAATGGGAATAACAGGCGCGCCTGCATTTATTATTACGATTGTATTCGTATTACTAGCAGGATATCTTTTAGGTTCTCTAATTGGAGTAAGCATAACAAAGGGGAATGTTCCTCCATTTATTGCTACATTAGGAGCCATGATGATTTTTAGAAGTGTAACACAGCATTTTATGCAAGGGTATAATCCTACTGTTCCAGTAGAATTTTTACAGATTGCAAGCTTTAAAATTGGAAATTACATGATTATGCCAATTATTTACTGGGCGGTCATTGCGTATATTCTCCACTATGTATCGAAAAAAACAACTTTCGGAAGACATATCATTGCAGTCGGTTCAAATGAAAGAGCTGCTAAGCTTTCTGGTATTAATGTAGATAAAGTGAAGCTCCGTGTATATGCTTTAATGGGGTTGCTAGTGTCTATTGCCGCAATTATCCAGGTTTCGAGAATTGGATCAATGGACTTTTCGAATGCAGGAAGAGGAATGGAAATGGATGCAATCGCTGCAGCAGTTGTTGGAGGAACAAATATGATGGGTGGAAGAGGATTCATCCTTGGAACTGTTTACGGTATGCTAATTATTGCCGTTATGAATAACTTACTTAATCTTTTCGGTGTACCACCGTTTTTACGAGAAGCATTTAAAGGGGTTATTGTAATCGCCGCTGTTTTATTGCAGAAGAAAGAGAAAGCTTCTTAACGCATTTAACTTTAGTCTAGCGGAAAACTATATAGGTCTTCCGATGGAACTGCAGTCTATTTTTGAATAACTACAAATAAAAACACTTAAAAGCATTTCTTTTTTAAAGGAGAAATGCTTTTTTTATTGAAGTATTCAGTATAGTATGCGCCGGAGAAATGAGTGATTTCAAAATGAAGAATAAAAATAAGTTTGTTCGAATGTCGAAAGTACTTTCGCTCGCTTTTGTGATTTTTATAAAAATCTACTGGTATAAATTTCGCAAAAAGCCACAGGCTGAATGGGATACACTTTGGGAGGAAATGGGTGCACGGTTTCGGAGCACACTTTTTGAATTGGAAGGTTTACTGATTAAGGTTGGACAAATTCTAAGTACCAGGGCTGATTTGCTTCCCGAGCCTTTCATTAAGCAAATTCAAGATTTAACGGATAAGGTTCCCTCGTCAGAATGGGAGGAAATTGAGGAAATTCTTAAAGAGGAGTGGGGGAGCCCCATTCATGGAATTTTACAATCTATTGAAAAAGAAGCAATTGCTTCTGCCTCAATTGGAGAAGTATACAAGGGAATATTAACGAATGGAAAAAAAGTTGCGGTTAAAGTCCAAAGACCGCATATCCAATCAATCCTCAAAACAGATTTCCGAACGCTGTCCATTATTATCTGGTTTGCTGATCATTTTGTACCGGTTCCAAAGGGATTTATCAATTTTAGAATTTTGTTTAGAGAAATTAGGCAAGTGATTGAGCGTGAGTTGGATTATACATTGGAACTGCAAACCCTTGAAGTGTTTAAAGAACGATTTAAGAGTTATAACAGTGTGAAAATCCCTGAGGCATACCCAGAGCACAGTACTTCAAAGGTTCTTGTTATGGAATGGGTAGATGGAAACAAGATTTCAGATATGGCGGATTCTGTTGACCGAAAAAAGCTGGCTGAAAATCTGATAGAACTCTTTCTTCCTCAGTGGCTCGAGCCCGGTTTGTTTCACGCAGATCCACATCCAGGAAATGTACTTCTCTCAAAGGAAGGTAAAATTATCTTACTGGACTTTGGTATGGTTGGAGAAATCTCGAAAAAAGATGCTAAAAATTTTCAAAGCTTGGTTGAAAGCTTTATGACAAAGAATTATTCAAAGGCAGTAGATTGTTTATCGCAGTTGGGATTTTTATTACCTGAATTTGACCATAGAACGATGGAAAAACTCCTAGAGGAATGGATGTCATTTGATTTGTCCCAAATAAAGGAATTGGACATAGTAGCCTTTAAACGGGAAATGAATGATATTGTTCAGGCACTCCCCATTCAGGTTCCAACCCGATTTGTTTTTTTAGGTCGGTCCTTCGTAGCCATTGAAGGAATACTATTTCATTTAATGGAAGAGGACGAGGTAGTAGACATTGTGAAGCATGTATTTATGAATTGGTTACATAAATCTGGAAATCAGAAATGGTCCTTCGTTTTAAATTGGATTCAAACCCTGCCTGTATTTAAGATCTATCATTCAGTCCAGGAATTCCTTCAGTTACCTCAAAAATTAGAGGATTTAAAGGAAATTGAACAAAGAAGAGAATTTCAATTTACCATATATGAAAATAATAAAAAGCATTTATTTCTGTTATCTTTAGTTGGTATTGCTGGAATTACGGCGGGCACTATTGCGACTCATTCCATGCTGCTATCACTATCTGCAGGGCTCACCGTCATATCTGGAATAGGGTATTTTGTAGTTATGCATAAACAGAAAAAATGGATGAAGTACATGCATGAAAAACGGAGATGAAACAGGCCTAGCTTTTAAAATAGAGGAATAAAAATATCGCGAGGGTCATTCCCCGCGATTTTCTTGTTCTCCACGCTTTTTATGTTGATTATACATGTAACGGATCATCTTCATCGTTCTACTGCCTTGAATCATAATCACAATTGTATAGATTGTGGTTAAAATAACCCCAAGAATCGCAATCCAAAACAGTGTTGTGATTTTCGTTGCTCTGCTAAACATATCCATCCCCCAATTCTTTAGTCTAAATTTAGCTTTTGCCAATCCATCCTTTTTTCCACCTGAAAGAATGTTTGTGTGATACACTATTTTAATCAGGTAAAAGGGGAATGCACAATGTCTGTTACTATTAAAAATCCAAGATTATTAATCATCGCGATTGCATTAGGGGCCATTTTAAATCCACTCAATACAACGATGATTACGGTCGCTTTATCATCAATACAACAGGATTTCAAGCTTTCATCAGCTGATATTTCATGGTTAATTGCCTCTTACTTCATTGTAAGTGCTATTTTTTTACCAATCATCGGAAGACTGAGTGACCATTATGGAAGGAAACGGATTTTTCTTATCGGACTATTGTTAGTTTTGATTTCATCAATCCTTGCACCAATGTCGAAAAGCATGATGATGCTTCTAAGCATGAGACTGATTCAAGCGCTTGGCACATCCGCATTATATCCAGCAGGAATAGGCATGGTCCGGTTATATATTAAACAAAATCAAAATCGGGTAATTGGTACGTTAGCGGTATTTGCAACAACTTCCGCAGCGTTTGGACCTACGATCAGTGGTTTACTGATTCAATATGGGGGATGGCCGGTTATTTTTTATGTCAATCTTCCGGTTATTTTTGTGTCAGCACTATTAACATGGTTCTTTATCCCGAAAGATGAGCCAACGAAGGGCACGACATTTAAATGGGATATCGTTGGAATGATTTTATTCAGTGCCTTTATCACAAGCTGGATGGTCTTTTTGTTATCATTAGAAGGTGGATTTGAGGTTTGGTCATTGATTCTTTCGATTGGTCTGTCCCTTCTTTTTTATACCTACGAAAAAAAGAAAACAGATCCATTGATCAATGTTGTCTTTTTGAGAAAGAATCCAACCATTTCAGTTGTTTACGCTCAGTATATCTTATCAACACTGATATTCTTCTCAATTCTTTTATTTACCCCCATCTATTTACAGGAGGTTATCGAGCTTGGTTCAAAATATACTGGATTGATGATGTTGGCCTTATCCGTATTTGCGATGATGACAACACCCATTGCGACAAGATGGGCGGAAAAAGTGGGCTACCGGGTTCCGTTACTTGCTGGTGCAGGGATTGGAATTATCGGAGTCGTTTTCCTTTATGTCACCACGAAAAACTCTCCGTTACTTTGGATTATCTTGGTATTGGCGTTGTTTGGAGTGAGTAACGGTTTGATGAATATCAGCCTGCAAAACCTGTTATATACGTTCATTAGTGTAGCTCAGACTGGAATTGCCTCGGGTTTACTGATGACATCAAGATTTATCGGAAACATCCTAGCATCGAGCATATATGGTGTCGTTTTTGCAGTTGGATTAAATGATATGAGTAAGAATTCAATGACGATTGTTTTGTTGGTTGTTTCACTAATCATCATTCCCGGGATGTTTTACGTAACGAATCAAAAAATGAAGATGGAACAATGGTAAACGAAAAGCCATAATGCTGCGGGCATATGGCTTGTTTTTTAAACAAAAGATTCACAGCTTAAGAAGGATTCTCACCTCAATCTCTCGAATTATTTAGGGAGATTTTTTTTCGTTCTAATAAACGCTTCAACTGATTCATCCAATAATCTTTCGCGGTTCATGTCTTCGTTAACGTCAGAATCAACTTCCATCTCAGATTTAAACACGCCATATGTATCCTCTTGATCAAAAGGTTTGTATTTATCTTTTGTCATTTGCAATCACTCCTTACTAGTAGTGTAAGCAATCGACAAAATTCTAGACTATCTTCTGATGGGTCTTTCTAATGTTAGTATTTCATCATCAAGGGAGGCAAATTGTTGATCGACCACAGCTTTTACATCATGGACGGCCGCATTGTAAATATGTGGGGCTAGTTTGTCTTTTACAAAATGCAAAACCTGTTCAGCTGCAAACTCACTGATTTCTTCATCTCTTTCAAGTGAGAAAAATTCCTGTATGTCGGATATCATTAATTGCTGTTGTTCCTTTGAAAGTTTAATAAACAAGTAAAACACTCCTATTCTAAAAGGTGGAAGCCTAATGAAACTTAAACTCATTTTAGTAATAATACTGCTACTTCTTGTCCTACTATACAGTTTTACATATGTGCCTCACAAGCTTTTTGATCTAAATCCAGATCAGGTTTCTAAAATACATATTGTCGATGGGAACTCAGGATTTAGGTTTGATATCACTTCAGATGAGGAAGTGGACAGAATCATTAAGAATTTAAACGAGGTTACCTTTAAGAAAGGGAAGCTCTAGGCAGGCTACATGGGGTACCGTTTTAATACCACGATTTACAACAAGAAAGGAGAGATTATGAAAGAATTAATTATTAATTCGAGTGATACGATTCGGTATAAGGGCTTTTTCTATACAACAACAGAAATTCCTCTTGAATATGAATTTATCGATAAATTAGTGCAAAAAAACAAGGATGAGCCGAGTTAGCTCATCCTTTTCCTATTAGTAGATGCGATCTCCGTTGAAGATTGAGTTTTTAACGACTACATAATCAACGTGGCGGATGGAATCTAATTTGTTTCCGCCAGAATAAGAGATAGCAGATTGTAGGTCTTGCTCCATTTCTTTAAGTGTATCTTTTAATGAGCCTTTGTGCTCAACATAGATTTTCTTACCTTCAACGTTCTTCTTTTCACCTTTTTGGAATTCAGAAGCTGAACCGAAGTATTCTTTCACTAGTTTACCGTCAATTTCTTTTGTTTCGCCTGGTGATTCTTCATGTCCTGCGAATAGGGAACCGATCATCACCATTTTCGCTCCGAAACGGACTGATTTTGCGATATCGCCGTGTGTACGGATTCCACCGTCAGCAATAACAGGCTTCGTTGCAGCTTTTGCACACCAACGAAGTGCAGCAAGCTGCCATCCGCCCGTTCCGAAACCAGTTTTGATTTTAGTGATACAAACCTTACCAGGTCCGATTCCAACCTTTGTTGCGTCAGCACCGGCATTTTCTAATTCTCTTACTGCCTCTGGTGTACCAACGTTGCCGGCAATGACAAAGCTTTTTGGTAAATGCGCCTTAATATGCTTAATCATTTCAATAACGGAGTTGGAATGACCATGTGCAATATCAATTGTAATAAATTCTGGTACTAGGTTTTCTTGAGCTAGTTGTTCGACAAATGTGTATTCTTCAGGTTTCACACCAACACTGATCGAAGCGATTAACCCACGAGAGTGCATATCTTTGATAAAATCAACACGTTTTTCTGGATTGAAACGGTGCATGATATAGAAATAGCCATTTTCAGCTAAAAATAATGCGATTTTCTCATCTATAATAGTCTGCATGTTTGCAGGGACAACCGGGAGTTTAAATGTGTGGCCACCAAATTCAACTGTTGTGTCACACTCAGAACGACTGTTTACAATACATTTTGCAGGGATTAATTGAATATCTTCATAGTCAAATACATTTTCCATTTAAAACACTCCTAAAACCGAATATTATTTTCTTTATCATTTAATAATGTTCGTACATTAGATACTGTACATGATTTTATAAATGATGTCAAAGCTTTTTTATTATTTGTATCCGAACAAGAATCAATCAAAAAAAGCCTGCGATTGTCGCAGGCTTAAACTTATAAAATATCATTCAATTCCGAATCGGAGTAGACAGAAATTAGGATCACAGCTGTAGTATCCCCGATGTTTTTTACAAAATGAGGTACGCTTGCATTCCAGCTAAAGGAATCTCCTTCTTCAACGATAATGGAATCTTCCCCTTGCTCGGCAAGGATTTTTCCTTTTAAGACTAAATGACATTCCTCGCCTTCGTGAGCGTTCGGTTCTCCCATGGAAGCACCAGGTGGACATTCCACAATCATCATCCGTAAGCCCCCTTTAGAGGTGAGATGTTCCACTTGTAAGTTATTAAAAGTCGTTTTTGTGCGAGCATCCTTCCGAACAACTCGCATATGTTCTTTCTTTTCTAATAATAAGTAGGGGAGTGGAATCTCCAGGAAATCTGCGATTGTTTTTAACGTATTAATGGATGGAGAAGTATTGTTATTTTCAACATTACTAATAAAACCCTTTGATAAACCTGTACTTTCACACATTTGGGCGATCGTTATTTTTTTTCGATTTCGTATCGCACGAATTTTAGCACCAATATCCATAATTTGTACCTCACATGTTATCAATTAGGAAACTTATATTCATAGTAGCAAAAAAATTGTTGACAAGCTACTATGTATCTTGTTATCTTATAAGCAACAAATATTCATATTAGGAAACAAACCTTGATAGTTTTATTTTTTTATCTTTATGTTTCTTTATAAGAATATTTTATTTCTATATAAATACTCTGCTGTGGGGATACTTTAAGTAAATAATATCAAGAAGGGATGATTAAATTGAACGCACCTTTTGTTTATGAACTTCGTAATCCTTCAACAATAGATCCTGATAGAAAATATCCTGCTTTATTTTTAATGCATGGAATGGGAAGTAATGAACAAGATCTCCTCTCTTTAGTAAAAGGCTTGGAGAATTCATTTTATATTTTTAGTATCCGTGGTCCATTAGCACAGCCACCAGGGTATGCCTTTTTTACGATAGAAGGCTATGGCAAACCGCACAGAGAAGTATTCGATCAGAGCATTGAACAGCTCAAAAATTTTCTTGATTATGCTTCCCATACTTATCCGATTGATCAAGAAAATGTGTATTTATTAGGATTCAGCCAAGGAGCTATCGTTTCGATGACTTTGGGGCTTGCGTTGGGAGAACGTATTAAGGGCATTGTTGCCTTGAGCGGGTATATTCCTGGTTTTGTAAAAGAGGAATATGAGATCCAATCAGTTAAAAACCTTTCAATCTTCATATCACATGGGGAACATGACCCTGTGTTGCCTTATCAATGGGGAGTGGAGAGTAAAGAGTTTTTTGAAAAGCATGGAGCGAATGTTCGTTTTCAATCTTATCCAGAAGGACATACTGTTTCATTACAAAATTATCGTGATTTAATGGAATGGATCACGAACGAATTAAAAGATGAAGGAAATTGAGATGGAAAATAAATTTGAATTAGGAAATTTAATTATTAGAGTCGTTTTAGGGATTACGTTTTTTATTCATGGACTTGTGAAATTTCAAGATGGAATTGAAAATACGGTTGGTTGGTTTGAAAGCATCGGATTACCAGGTGTCTTAGCATATGGAGTAGCAGTTATTGAGCTTGTTGGTGGAATTATGTTAGTGCTTGGATTATTTAGTCGAATCGTGTCAATCTTATTTGCGATTGTGATGGTTGGTGCAATCGTTAAAGTGAAGCTTGCAATCGGATTTTTAGGTAATGGTCAAATGGCAGGTTATGAATTAGATTTAGCATTTCTTGCGATGGCTGTGATGCTAGCTATAACTGGTTCAAAGGCATTTGCTTTAGACCAATTGATTGGAAAAGGGAAAGAAAATACAACAACATCCGTGAATTAAGTAAAAAAGTATTACCTTCGGAGTAAAATGTACCCTATAGAGTAGACACATAAAAAAAGTCTACCTATAGGGTACTTTTTTGTATAATTAAGAAACACAACTACAGAATTACAACAGGGACTGGGGAAAAAGATGAGTAA
>NZ_JBALOV010000060.1:0-3385 GCF_036965045.1 Bacillus sp. JJ1533
TGATATTAAAATCAATCCTATACGAAAAAAGGTTTGCATTTTATCCCTCCCTAATTGCATTTAGTTTCCTCAAAAAACCAAATAATTATTTAAAAAAGTAATTTATAAAATTGAAGTATTGTAATACGTTTAGAATACATTTCTTAAAATAAAAGGAGGCATTCTCTAAGCTAAGGGTCGCCATTCAATACGAAAGATTGTGAAATTTTATACTTAAACTATCGGGTGCTTTACTTCAAGAAGGAGTAAAGCCTTTTTTCTTATTGAACTAACGGGGCAGGTTAGTGGAACTAACAGACAAAGCATTGGAGATGAAAATGGTGCAAATAGAATTAGAAAAGGCTGTTGATTTACGGAAGAGTGGAAATCATAAAGAATCTAATGAATTACTTATGAATCTGGTGCAGGAGTTCCCTAATAATGCATCAATTAACTATCAATGTGCTTGGAGTTTTGATTTATTAGGAGAAGAATCGAAAGCAGTACCCTTTTATGAAAAAGCAATCAAATTAGGGTTGTCTTCAAAGGAATTGGAAGGAGCCTTATTAGGATTAGGGAGTACATATAGGACATTAGGAGAATATGAAAAGTCAAAAAGTATATTTCTAAAGGGGATTGAATCATTTCCAGACAACAGGGCTATTAAGACATTCTATTCGATGACCTTATATAATTTGAATGAACATAGCAAAGCGATGGAGTTGTTACTAAAATGCTTAATAGATACAACAACAGATGATGAAATATCAAAATATAAAAAAGCAATTGATTTTTATTCGAATAAATTAGATGAGATTTGGAAGTAGTTTGTGAAAAGATGTCCTTATAGTAACGGGTGCGTTGATCCAAGAAGGATTAATGCACTTTTTTGTTGAATTTATTCAATAAACGGTGAAGGTTAGTTTAACCAAAAAAATTTAATTCTTTATAAGGAGAGGGAGAGGGTATAATGGAAATTGCTATTGTTGCATTTGATGATTTTACGGATATTGATGTTTTTTTACCTTGGGACATATTAAATCGTGTTAAACATCCTGAATGGAATGTTCGAATTTATGGGACTAAAGAAACTCATAGTTCGGTTACTGGTCTTACAGTTCTAATCCATTCGTCTATTGATGAACTAAGCAATGCAGATGCAATTTTATTTGCCAGTGGTCCAGGAACAAGGAGACTATATAAAGATGAAAATTATCTTAAAAGACTAAAAATAAATCCAGCGAAACAGTTAGTAGGTTCTATGTGTTCTGGAGCACTTATTTTAGGAGCTCTTGGTTTATTAGACGGTATGACTGCAACCACTTACCCAACAGCGAAAAAGGAATTAGAAAAATTTAATGTTACCGTTGTTGAAGAATCATTTATTGTTGAAAATAATATCGCAACTGCGGCTGGTTGCTTAGCCGCACAAGATTTAGTTGGATGGATAATTGAAAGATTGGTAAGTAAGAAAGTAGGAGAAGCAGTAATAAATTCAATTCAACCTATTGGAAAGGGCTTATCTTTTAAAAGTTAATGTTGTTTAGCTAACGGTGCGTTGATCCAAAAAGGATTACGCACCTTTTTGTTGAATTTATTGAACTAACGAAGCAGGATTCTTGAAGAAGAAAAGGGGGGGATTCTGATAGATATAAAAGTAAAAAAGAATTATATTTGGGTATATTTCATAACATTTTTTGCCCTATGGTGTATTAGAGAATTATGGTTAGTTCAATATTTAGATTTGATGGATTCTGTTCCAAGAGCTATAACATCTGCCATTATTAAAATAGTTATTTGGGTCATTCCAGTTATATTAATAGTTAAAATTATGGAGAAATGTTCTCCGTTTTCCTATTTAGGATTATGTCATAACTTTAGAGAAGGTTTAAAGTGGACAGGTTGGGTATCCTTGGTATTCATATCCTTTTTTGTAGTTTTAAATTTCATTGTTTTAGATAATACTATCTATTTTCAATAAGGTTTAACGAATGGCTTAATATTATTCTATTAGTTGGAATAACTGAGGAAATTGTCTTTAGGGGTTTTTTATTAAGGAAACTTATGGATTCTTTTAGGTTTTGGATAGCAAATACAATTACATCCTTCCTCTTTGTGTCAATTCATTTTCCCATTTGGTTTTACAAAGGTCTTTTTGAATTCCCTTATATTTTAAGTTCCATAATATCAGTTTTTGTAATGGGTATTATATTTGGGTTTGTATATAAGAAAAGTAACTCTCTTTGGTCAGTTATTATTATTCATTCTTTGTATAATTTGTTAGCGTCACTCTTCAACTAACGGGTGCTTTCCTTAAAGAAGGGGAAGTGCCTTTTTTGTAGAAGTATCTGTACTTAAGGTGCAGTTTAGTTTAATAAACTTCGCTAATTGGAACATAAAAAACCATCCACTTTTGATTGTAATAGTGGATGGTTTTCTAAGGAATGTTTTTTATGATTTTTCTAGTAATAAATCCAATGATTATTCCAGGAAAAACAAACAATATTGGAAGCCAAACAGGACCCAATAACACTCCAAATATCATTAAGTTCGAGGAAAAAATCAATCCAACGGTAACAAAAAATGCAGCAAACACATACGGAAGAAAAGAATAAGGGTCTTTCCCTCCGCCTGCATCTTTCACCGCATCCCACATAGAGAAAAAGTATAAACAAGGATAAAACATCAACCACTGATATTCAGCATGTTTTATGGCATCCCCAATTTCTCCATGAAAACTTAGAAGTATGACCTGATTAAAATTAGCTTGTACATTAATCAAAAATTCAAGTATCAATAAAACTGTGCCTTTAAAATACTTTCCGTTTAAATACTGCCCAAACCCAGGAAGTGCAATACTCCACATTAGTCTTTCAAATGCATTCTTATTCATTTATAAACACCATAATAATAATCTCTGTTACTTTTCTTTTGCAATTTCTTTTCTATTAGGAGCAAGTGGAGGCTGCTCTAACCATTTATTTTGCATCATAATATTAAACCACTTTTTAGTAAGCATAAGATTTTGTAGAATGGTGCTTTCGTAAGTGGCTACAAGGTCTGTTCGCATTGCGGATGCTAAACCTGCCCCGTGATACGCTTGTGCGGCTTGGAATAAGAAACCAGTATGATACAACATTAACTTATCAGAAAAAGGAGAATCTGTTGAAGTTGTAACTTCAGTCTCCCACGACTTAGGAACTGGTAAATTATCCGTTTGCATAATTTTTGAAAAACTTTTTATTTGTTGGTCAGACGTTTTTTCGGCATCCTCTAAAAGTTTTCTTACTTCTTTTGTTTGTGCGACTTGACTGAATGCAATTGAAAGAGTTTTTGCCATAATACTTTTTTTAAGGTTAAAAGAAATGCTTATGATTTCTGTCGCTGCTAACATTCTACCCTTTCC
>NZ_JBALOV010000061.1:0-26208 GCF_036965045.1 Bacillus sp. JJ1533
TTACAAAGGGTACACTTTATACATGGGATGATGCTTTCCTTTTACTCTGGTTTCGATTTACCATGTCGTTTTTTATTCAAATAAATGAATCCAATCATTAACACAGGTACAATAAATACGGCAAATAATAATGTATAATTAATTTTAGTCGTATCTCGAACGACAAACACTTCCGAAACATCACGATTTACAACAACATCAAATTTACTGTCCGTTGGACGAATAAGCTCCTCCGTAATAAGTCCAAATAATTCCTTATCGTCTCCAACCTCGTCAGTCGTTAAAGTAAAACTCTGTGTTTTCGTTGTATTATTTATTGCAACAAAAGCTGCTTCTCCTTCATATTCTCTTTTAAAAACAAGCAAACCTGCATCATTTTTGACTAATTCAATGGTTCCTTTTGTTAAAGCAGGTACACCTGACCTTATCTTCGCAAGCAATGTTATATAATCAACTAACTCTTTGTCTGTTCGAAAGTCCATTAAACCGAGGTTACCTGGTGACTCACTTCCATTTAACGCAATTTCTGTACCGTACAAAATAACAGGAATTCCGGGTGTTGTATACAAATACGTCAATGCTGTTTTAAGTCGTGGTGCCGGATGTTCATTAGCCTCTGTAGCTAAATAGGTGAATCGAACTGTATTTGTATTATCAAGGAATTTGAGCAAGGCATTCGGATTTTCAAATGCTTGGGCTTGTTCCCATGTTTTTTCGACATCTTTAAAGGCTTGGTCTGGAACACTAAAGCTTGTCATGCCTTCATAAGGGATTATGTTAAAAATCGAATCGAGTCCGGCTGCTTCAAGTTCCTGCAGTTTTTTATCCACCCCTACAGGTTGTCCCAGCAAAAGAAAATCTTCTTTTTCATCTTTTAGTTGCGTTGATAATGTCTCAATAAAATTTGCTGACACTCCATCAACAAGATCTAGTTTATAGCCATCGATATCTGCTTCTTGAACCCACTGTTTTGAAACTTCAATCAATTCATCATTTAACGTTTCATCATTTGAATGGACTCCAAGATCTAAAATGATTTTCATTCCTTTGTCATGCGCTTCTTTGACAAGCTGCTTTAAATCATCAGAAGTACCGTAATGTTCATTAATTGTACGTCTGTCTTTTACCACATACGGATAAAAGGTATCCGATTCATTTTCAAATATAGGTGATAATAAAATCGAAGTAAATCCCATATCCTTCACGTAATCAAGCCGACTAATGACGCCTTGGATGTCTCCCCCATGATAGGCTGTAGGATTTGAAAGGTCCACTTCTGAATCATTCGCACTTTCGGCATTATTAAAACGATCGACCACTATGTAATAAATGCTTTCTTCATCGATTGTTACATTATCAGCAGCCACCACAGGAATAGCTGAAAACAGTAACAACGGAATCAGCAAAGCTACAATATAAAACTTTTTCTTCATCATATAACTCCTACTCTCTTAGTACTATTAAATTTAAAGTAACCTTACCCCTACTTAAAAGTCAAATGATACAAGTGTATGTTCATATTTTGTACATATTTATAAGTCTAACAATATGACAAAAACATCATGGTTTTTTCTGTAAAAATGACTATTCTTTCTTTACACATTCTGTGATACACTAATATAGTTTTTCATAATGGATATAAAGGGAGTTGACAGCTTGGATACTTCTATCAATACAAAAAAATTAACATTGTTTGCGTTAACATGGCCAATCTTTATTGAATTGCTGTTACATATGTTAATGGGGAATGCAGATACGTTAATGCTGAGTATGTATTCCGATAATTCAGTTGCTGCAGTCGGAGTCTCTAACCAAATCCTCTCGTTAATTATTGTCATGTTTGGATTCATTGCTACCGGTACGTCCGTTTTAGTGGCTCAGCATTTTGGTGCTAATAATGAAAAAGGTGCAGCTGAGGTAGCAGTCATTTCCATTTTTGCTAACCTTGTATTTGGTCTAATTCTAAGTGTTATTGTTTTTATTTGGAGTAAAAAACTCCTGCTTTTAATGGATTTACCAGTTGAACTGTTAGATGAAGCGGATAGCTACCTTCGAATCGTCGGTGTATTCTCCTTTCTCCAAGCACTTATTATGACAATTGGAGCGGTTATCCGAAGCTATGGTTTTACTCGGGACACAATGTACGTCACCATTGGAATGAATATCCTAAACATCATCGGTAATTACATATTTATCTTTGGACCGTTTGGTTTACCAGTTCTTGGTGTAGAAGGGGTGGCGATTTCAACTTCTTTTAGTAGATTAGTAGGTCTAATTATCATCACCTACCTTTTAATAAAACGAGTAAATCATGGTCTTCCTATTAAAAGATTTTTTCGATTACCGAAAGAGCATCTTCAAAATCTACTTAAAATTGGTATACCATCTGCAGGAGAGCAACTTTCCTACAACTCCTCTCAGATGTTCATCACGTATTTTATTACCATTATGGGAACGCAGGCCCTTACGACAAAGGTGTATGCACAAAATTTAATGATGTTCATCTTCCTGTTTAGTGTGGCAATAAGTCAAGGAACACAGATTTTAGTTGGCCAAATGATAGGTGCTCGTCAAATCAATGATGCTTATAGGAGAGCCTTAAAAAGCTTAAAGCTTGCCATTCTAATTTCAGCAGCAATGGCCATTATTTTTTCATTCTTTAAGGAACCACTATTAGGTATTTTTACAGATAATCAAGACATCATTAAAACAGGTGGTGTCCTTATCCTTTTGACAATCATTCTTGAACCAGGCCGAGCTTTTAACCTTGTTCTTATCAATGCATTACGGGCAGCTGGTGATGTAAAATTGCCGGTTTACATGGGAATCCTTTCGATGTGGGGAATATGTGTGCCGATTGCTTATCTGCTTGGGGTTCACTTTGAGCTCGGTTTAGTTGGAGTTTGGATTTCTTTTATTGTAGATGAATGGGTTCGTGGACTTGTCATGCTTTGGAGATGGCGTTCCCGGGCATGGGAGAAAAAGTCATTTGTTGCCCCAGTTGAAAATACAAACATAACAGCCTGAAAAAGTTCAGGCTGTTTTTGCGCTTTTTGTAGAAGGTATCCTCAAAAATTGTAACATCCAGAAATCTTCATGAGAATTTACCAAAAAGTCCTAGTTATAATTTCCTCTACTTTTGTCTAAAAAAGAGGATACAAACTACTTTCAAATAATTCAGCTATGGATGGAGGATTTATTTTGGATCTACAACAACGTCTCTGCAGCATAAATGAACAAAAGCGCTCTTTTATTACAGGTAAAACAGAATGCATTAATGATCAATGGATCTTCTTCGATGCTGAAACTGACGAGGCATCAATGCTTGAAGAAATGATTGGCAAGGAAGTAGAAGTTTTTACTATAAATAAATGGGAAAAAGGAATTTTTGTAGAGGATGGCTTAATCCAGATGAATAATTATTACTATAAGCTGGATAATGGAGATTGTCTTCGCTTCCGCAAAAAGTTCACATTGGCCTATAAGGAATGGCTGGAATCTTTTTCGGAAGATCAATTTATTCGATTTACGTCCACTTTGAATAAACTTTCGTTTTCATTATATGATTGTTTACATTGCCACAATCAATTATTGTACCAAGAAGAATTTGGAGAAACTGAAGGTGTCAATTTTATAATGTTTGATAATACTGAAATGCTTTTATCAGTTCACCATCATTTTTCGCGAGGAAAACTAAAGAAGGATCGCTTTGAATTTACATTAGCAAATGGCAAGAGAGCCATTTTATCCACATTATGCAAATAAATTGGAGGCTGTTTCACTCATGAACAGCCCCCTTATTTTTAAAGGGCTTTAAGCTTTGCCAAGCCTTTTTCAAACTCTTCACTTTTCATTGGACGATCAATATAGAAGCCTTGAGCATAATGGCATTCGAGTTCCTTTAGTAATGCAATTTGCTCATCGGTTTCGACACCTTCAGCAACCACCTTCACTGCAAGTCCATGCCCCATCGTAATAATGGCCTTTACGATCGCGATATCAGTCGTATTAACCTTGAGATTATTAATAAAGGACCGGTCAATTTTTAAAGTATTGATTGGCAAATCCTTTAGATAACTTAGTGATGAATAGCCGGTACCAAAGTCATCGATGGATACCTTAACGCCAAGTTTTTGGAGTTCCTTCATAACAATGACACTATGGTTAATGTTTCTTAGCATCACGCCCTCAGTAAGCTCAAGTGTTAAATATTGCGGAGGAAGTCCTGTTTCTAACAAAACCTCCTTCACCACGTTAATAAAGCTGATTTGCTGGAATTGGTCTGCTGATACATTAACGGAAATTGTTAAATAATCATAGCCCATATCATGCCATTTTTTATTCTCTTGGCAAGCCTCTTTTAAGACCCATCTACCAATCTCTTGGATGAGCCCCGTTTCCTCTGCAAGAGGGATAAATTCACCAGGTGATACAAGTCCAAGCTTGGGATGCTCCCATCTTATTAGTGCCTCACTACCATAGACTTCGCCAGACGCTAAATCAATTAGCGGTTGAAAGCATAAATGAAATTCATTCTTTTCAAGCGCTTTTCGTAAATAGCCTTCGAGCTCAAGCTTATACAAGACTTGCTGATTCATCTCTTTCGAGTAGAACTTCATTTTGTTGCCGCCCTGCTGTTTTGCAAGGTTCATCGCCGTATCAGCATGTTTAAATAATAACTCAGTCGTGATCCCATCGTTTGGATAAAAACTAACTCCTACACTTCCAGTTAAAAAAAATTCACGAGCTTCATACATAATTGGTTTAGCGATATCATGCAAAAGTGTTTGACCTAGGTCAACAATCTTTTCCACATCTACTTCCTCGGTTATTAGAATCGTAAACTTATCACCACTAAATCTTGCTAGGAAACTCTTTTTAGGAAGCAGTCCTTGAATCCGTTTTGCGAGTTGCTTAAGAATAATATCTCCCGCATAATGCCCAACTGTATCATTAATCATTTTAAAACGGTCAAGATCAATAAATAGAACAGCAAATTTACTTTGTTTTTTTTTCTTTGAAAATCGCTGGACAAAATTTTCTACTTGATTTGTGAAATGCAAGCGATTCGGTAAGCCGGTCTCTGCATCATAATAGGCTAAGCAAGATATCTTTTCCTCAGCTTTTTTTTCATAATAGGTTTCAATATCATGTAAGGATTTATGTATCGAGTCGGATAATGCCAAAAATACCTGTCGTTCATCCTTTTCAGAAAGTGATAAAATACTAGTCATTTGTCTTTCTTCAGAAAAAACGGTGCAAGTAATCATTCTATTTTCTGTTGAATTTGATTTAGTTTTAGTTTCATCAATCGGCATGAACATGATTACCGCATGTGGCACTAGTTCCTTCGTTTTTGTAACGATATCTTGATTGAATTGTTCATCTGTAAACCGCGTGAAAATTTGTAGTAGTACATGTTTTTCAGAAGTAAGCTCGTGTTGCTCTACAAATTTATCCATGTCATTTAAATCTTCACAAACTAGGCTATAGGTTCTCAATACGAGTTTCACCACTCTTTTTTCTCTCATGAAGTAAGTATCTATTCATAAAGATATCATAGTTTTTTGTCGAAAAACACAGAAAAAAGAGAAAAAGCCACCATAAATAGTGGCTTTTTCACAAAACTTTTAGAATCTCCAAAGACCTAATGGAAGTTTCATTCCTAATCCGATAGTTAAAACTAACACAACAATAAACAATCCCCAGAATAATCCAGTTGATTTTTGTTTACTGGAACGTGCTAAAATCATTTCCATGAATCCAATTGTTAATACACCCAGGATCGCTTTACCTATGTATTCACCATCAATTACTACTCCACCAAATAATAGTAGTAAACCTGTAGCTAAAATGAATAAATAAAATAAACGTAAAATCATTTTAACAATTTTTTGAGATTTTTCTTTTCCGGCCCTATTCAGGATTGTTGCTGCTATAACAAATAGAATAATAGCAACTACCCAAGAAGTAATATGTGCATGAGTATTGACTGACATGTACTACTTCCTCCTTTTTCTTTTTCATTCATGGATTATCATAGCATGTTTAAGATGTAAATAAAAAGGTACAATTGGTCCTTTTTCACTGTTGATATAGTAAATATGTCGTTTTTGTGACGTACTGACCTTTAGTGTCTAGCTCCTGTCCCCTTGTACATTTCTTTTTTACTCCTCAATTTTATTTCGTAATGTTCCAAGCCCATCTATTGTTATTTCAATAAGGTCACCAGCTTTTAGAAAGCGTGGTGGATTAAAGCCTTTTCCTACCCCTGCTGGTGTACCAGTTGCAATAATATCACCAGGCTCCAATGTCATTCCTTGTGAAATGACTGAAATAATTTTTTCAATCGGGAAGATAAACTGGCTTGTGTTCCCTGCCTGTCGCACTTCTCCATTTACTTTTGTGGTTACAGATAATTGACTTGGATTTGGGATCAATGATTTATGTGCAAGCATTGGCCCCATTGGACATGTTGTATCTAAGCTTTTTCCAAGGAAAAATTGCTTATGTCTTGATTGTAGATCACGAGCTGTAATATCGTTGATGATCGTATATCCAAACACATACTCCATTGCTTCACTTTCTTGAATACCGCGTCCTTCTTTACCAATTACCACTGCTAATTCCCCTTCGTAATCCAGTTGCTCAGTTATATTACGATGATTCAGCACGACTTCATCAGGACCCACAACTGTTGTTGGTGCCTTTGTGAACATCATGACATGCTCGGGGATATCCTTAGCACTTCCCATTTCAATCGCATGGTCCGCATAATTTTTACCCACACATAAAATATTTTTACTTGGTCTTGGGATGGGCGCCTTTATTGTTAGATCCTCAATCGGAAACACTCCGTCTGCATCAGGATGTGTTAATGCCCACATTTTAAGATGATCGACCTTCTCTAAAAATGGCTTCCCTTGAGAAATAGCCTCAGTCATTGTTTCTGGAATGATCGATGACCCATCCATTTGCATTTCGATCGCTTTTAGATCGAGTACTTGATCAAGTGTTTCGTTTACTAACCCGATAAATTGTTTTCCATTCTTTTCAGCCGTAACAAATCTCATTATCATCACCTCTTATATCTCTACCGTAATAAATTCTATTTTTAATGTTATTTTTCCTGCTTGGATACTTTGTAGAACTTTGTATTATTTTGTAACTTTTTAAGAGGTTTTAGCGAACCTGTTTTATTCTTTGTAAAGGCAGGTATAATAATAGTACAAGTCTTGTATATACTACTTTAGTCTAATGGTTCTTAGAGAAAATGTACAAAAAAATGGAGAAATGAAAATGTTCATGTTGAAAATTGCAATTGAATTAAAGCGCCGTAAAATGACAACTTTAGCGGATCAGCACGGCTTTACTGCTTGGGAGACAGTAAAGTGCAGTCAAGAATTAGACCAGTTATTGAATATTTATCAAAAGACCAAAGAGAAAAAATTGAAAATGGTAAACTAAAAAAGACTATTCGCTTTATTCGCGAATAGCCTTTTTTCTTATATGACCCTTTGGGCATAGGTTAATGTTCTCCAAACCCATTCAAATGGTCCAAATCTGAATTTTTTCAGCCATAAATAGCTTAATATAACTTGGACAATAAAAATCACAATCGTGAGAATGAATCCTGTATATAACTCCACTTTTCCATATAACCCAAAACCATATCCATAAAACAACAGCGTACAAATAAATGATTGGAACAAATAATTACTTAAGGAAAGGCGCCCAACAAACGTGAATGGTGTGAGCAACTTCTTCCAAATTGGCCGTCTCATTAACAGAACAATCGATGTTGCATATAAAATAGCAGTACCTGGACCACCTATTGAATCCTGTAAATAATCGGTCGCAACATTTTTCGATGTATAGTAAGGAAGTAACTTCATAGGGACCCCAATCACTAACGAAATCAGCCAAAGGATCTTTACTTTCTTAATATCCTCATCACGACCTTCAAACCACTTTTTCTTTGCAATAAATGCACCAAGAAGAAACATTGGAAGTAAAGTAATGAGTAATACAAAAATGCTACTGACATTATTTACATAATACCAATCTTGGAATCTCTGCATGGTAATTTCCCAGAACCCGCCTGTAGCATAAATCTCTGCAGTTTTTTGAGCGAGCTGCTCATTGAACATAATGTCACTTACCCCTGGCTCGAACATGATAGCTAAAAACATCATTCCACCAAGAAATAGATTAGGCACAAAGATGAGCACTAATGCCCAAATGAGTAACGTAATTGGTTTAGCCTTATGAAAAAATAGAAAAATTGCCCCGACAATCGCATAGGTAATTAAGATATCTCCATGCCACACAAAGAATGCATGTAAGCATCCAAACAATAAAAGCACAATTAATCTTCTTGTCATTAATGGATAAAATGAATAACCCTTAGCTACTGCCCTTTCCTTAAACAGAACCATACCAAATCCGAAAAGAAACGAAAACAGGGTATAAAAGCTAGCTTGGGCAAAAATGTCCACAATACTATTTGTCCATTGATTAAGTTCACCACTCCACCAGTCTTTAGGGTTTAAATACAGAATCGGCGAAAAAAACGAAGGCGTATTCACAAAGAAAATACCGAATATCGCTAGCCCCCTAATCACATCAATGGAATGAATTCGTTCCGCCCCCATTACTGGGCTTAATTGTTGATTACTCATTCGTACAACTCCTTAACATTTCCTTATTCGATTATAAGAGAAGCCTTTCAAAATCTCTAGAAAAATATTACTAAACCCTTATCCCATCATCATCTCAATCACATTTTCTGGGTGTTTATCATAGAATATCGTAATCACATCTACATGTAGCAACTTCCTATTTCGTATTTTTTTATTTTGATATTTAAAAGGGTGTTTTAATATGCCAGCAATTGTTGGAGCAATAAAAGTAAATAGCATCGGGAATAGCAGTGTCATGAATGTAGGGGATGTATTTCAAATCGCTCCTGTTTCTACTGCCAAAACATTCGCTGGAGCTGGCTCATTTAATACCGGGAATGGAAATCGTGTCTATAATAATCAGAGTGTAACGAACTCATATGATGTAGATACAATTGATAGTGTCGTTGTCGGAAACGCCTAAGGGGGGAGTATACGCAAATGAATTTTTATATAAATCAAAGTATTTGTATACAAACATTAAGAGTCGGGAGTGTTGCAAACTCATCTGTCCTACAAATTGGAAGTGCTGGAGTTATTCGACCTTCTGCTCATCTTTATAATACAGGTGGATTTACCAAACCAGCTCCAGAAATTACAACGAAAGCAACAAATCTGTTAGAATCACCTGCAGTTCCTTTAGCCGGTACAGGTGGTGCAGCAGCAGTAGCCCCTGTAATTGGTGCAACGGGAGTAAGATAATGGGCATTCACCCATTCCACCCTAACTGAATAGTGTAAACCATAACAGAGTTTTTAGAAAGGGTGAATGCTTTGTATCCTTATTATGATTGTACGACGAATTTCTCATATATACAGAATCTTTATCAGTATATTCAGCAACAAAACCTGCGGATAAACCAATTAGAGCAATCCCTTAAAGAAATTCAAACACAAATGGCCGAATTAAAGAAGCAGCCTGCTACAACGATAGAGCGGATAGAGTATAAGTTTGACCAACTAAAGGTTGAGACTTTGGAAGGTACATTAAACATTGGTTTAAATCCAATGAATGGAGAACCAATAGAGGACTTTTCCGTAGGTCAAGGAAAAATGAATATACCAGATGTTCGACATGTTCATAAAGGATTACTTGACGAGATTCAAGATAATATAGATGAATATTTATCAAATGAAGGTCCGGAACTTATTGAAGGAATTGCGAAACAGGAAAGAACAGCTCTAGATGAGGGGCACTCAGGCTTCATTATTGATGATATCCAGAAACAAATCCCTGATCGTATCCTTCATTATCTAAATCAAAATCATACGGAATTACAAAATCCCTCAAATGAAATGCAAGTGTTCCAAAATATAATTAACCATATTAAAAATGATATAAAAAGTTCAATTACTACCTATATTAAGCATCTGCCTAAATCCACGACAAAGGGGAATGAACCGTGAACTTTACAGTAGTTAACAAAGAAATTCAAGTTGGACATATTGATATTGTTGGTGTTTCGACATCATCTGTTTTTATTGTTGGAGATGCCCAGACCATTTCTATGGCCTCTGCATTTGACACTCCACCCGAATCTTTAATCATTGGACCATTTGTTCCACTTGCTACACGGTGATTAAAAATGAAAAGGATATCTGTTGTTGATTTCATTAAAATAAATGCTGTTCTATTTAGTAGCATTATCGAGGTTGGCGACACAAGAAGAATTGCTCCTGTATCGCAAGCACTTGCTGTTCAAAAAGAAGTCCCATTATTTTTTTCGAATGAAGGAAATTTTTCTGCATTTCCTTTTTTTGAAAGGGAGCTACCCAAAGTAACAATTGATGAAGAAATAAGGATGGATACCTTTCATCAAAATCCCGTTATTAAGGTAAATGCCATAAGAATTCAAGCTATCTCTACCTCGTCCGTACTCCAAATTGGCTCTACCAGAGAGATCGAGACACAAGCAAAAGTTAAACATATTCGAAAATTATTAGGTAACCGGAACACTGAAAGATAGTTCACGAATTTCTTATTTTCACATAAAGTAATAGCATGAAAATGCATATTAAAGGATGACGCATATGCCAGCAATTGTAGGACCCATAAAAATAGTGAATGTCGGTGGCGGAGTTGTTAATTTTGGAGACTCCTTCTATGTTTCACCAAAGGATACGGCGAAGACTTACTCCGGGTCAGGCTCATTTAATACTGGAGATTTTATTTGTACAAATAATGGATTAAACTCTACAAATACAAATGACGAAGATTTCGCGGATCAACTCATGAAAGCTAATGCATAGAAAAAAGGCCTATTGATGGCCTTTTTCCTATGTCCCTATAAAGTTTCTAATCTCACAAGTGTACCTCTACCTGATGGTTCCGCAGGTTCAACAATTAAGCGTTTAGGCAATCTTGCCCTTAATTCTTGGACGTGGCTAATCACCCCTACTGCTAATTGTTTTGAATGTAATTTTTCTAGTGCTGACACAACCGTATCTAGCAGGTCAGCATCTAATGTGCCGAATCCTTCGTCTAAGAAGAAGAATTGTAGCGGGTATTCACCCCTTAACTGGATTTGAGCTGACAGTGAAAGAGCCAATGCCAATGATGTTAAGAAGGTCTCGCCACCAGAAAGTGTAGTGACCGGACGTCTCACTCCACCATTTGCATCATCCCTCATAATAAATCCGCCCTGTGAATCTACTTCTACCGCATAGCGTTGTCTTGTTAAAATTCCTAGCCGTTCTGTTGCTTCAAGACTTACCTGTACAAGTTGTTCTTCTGCAATAAACTCAACAAAGCTATTTCCTTTAAAAACGGATTGAAGCTTGTTATATTGTTCTACTAATTTTTCAAGTTTATTACGGCGGTCTTCAAGCTCGTTGAATCGCTCATGTTTGTCTACTAATACTTGAAGGGCCTTAAAGGCTGCCCCCTTCGATTCAACAGCCTGATTAAGCATTTCTTTCATTTCCATCCGAACTTTTTGAATTTCATCCCATTTTTCTTTTGTAAGTTCTTCACCTTTTAGTAAGTCATTCATTTTTTGTAAATCCGTTTGGATTTGCTTGAAGTGATCCCAATATCGCTCAATTTGTGAACGAAGCTCCGCTTGTTGTTGGTTTGATAAAATTGATTCCTTCACATCGGAAACTTCTAAAAAGCTTGTTGTTCCAAGAACCTCAGCCCATTTTGCCGATGCTTTTTCGCTTCGAATTGTCCCATCCTGTAATGCTTGCAAAGCAGCATGGGTTTCGTTTTCAAGTTTTTGACATTCCATTTGGACCTTTTGCCATGCTTCGTAAGCCAAATTTTCCGTTTGCTCAAGCTGGGTTATCGTTTGTTCAGTTTCAACGATTAATTGATCGATGTGACTGCTACCTATTTCTTTTGCAAGTTTTTCACGTGCCTCAGTCAAGGCTTCGAGTTTACCTTTTAAAGTGGAACTGATTTCAATTATTTGACGATCAAGCCCATTGCTTTCATTTTGATACTTTTGCTTTTCTTGTTCCTTTTGTTCAAGCATTATTGTGCATTGTTCAATTTCTGCAGATAAACTTTGTGCCAATTTATCGTTTTTTGAAATGTCATCTAGCCTTGCTTCAACTGTTTCGAAATCAAGCTGTGGAAAGGACTTCTTCCATTCCAAGTACTGTTCCTTTGTTTTTTCTTGTAAATTTGTGACACGAGCCTGAAGCTCATTAAAGGATTTTGTATTCATTTCCTTCGTCTGCTCAAGCTGGTTTACCTGTTTTAATGCTGCACGAATATCTTGAATTGCTTTTCGTCCGGTTTCTTGGAGCTTTAAATAATCTTGCTGCACAGATTTATGTTCAACTATAAGGGATTGAAGCGTTCCTGCTACATCTTCAAGCTCATCCTCACGAACAAGCTTATTGGCTTGGACAGGGGAATTCATTTCACCAGGGTACTCCCCAACAAGTCCTCCCGAAATTTGCTCGAGCTTGAGTTTTAGTGTTGTAAATTCCTGCTTAATATTTCTTATGGTTGTAATATCATTAGACAGTTTTTCGATTTGGGCAACCATTTCATCTCCATGATCCTCATGAATGGATACAGGGTTCGGGTGATGGTTTGAACCACAAACCGGGCATGCTTCTCCAGCTCGAAGCTGGCCAGCAAGCTGAATGGCAAGATTCTTCTTTCTGTTTTCTTCTAGTGCTTGCTTTAACTTAGAAAGTTTAACTTCTGCAAAACCAATGAGCTTTTCGCTTTCTCTTTCACGATCACAAACATTTTCATATGTGGATGCATTTTTCAAGAAGATTGCTTCCACTCTTTGCTTTGCCTGGTCAAGCAGTGCATTTTGTGAATCTAGCATTTTCTCTAAATGTTCGAGCTGCCCCTGACTTTTTTCTAGCTCTATTTTTTGTTCGTTCAGATTTGCCTTCGAAAACATGATCGTCTGCTTTTGTTGATTGGCTTTCTGTAGCTCGGTACGTAGTTCTGCTGGAACAGATAAACGGGCAAGCTTTTCTCTTCGTTCTTTTTGTTTTTCAGTATCTACCGTAATTGATGCGGTAATTGTTTCGATTTGGTTTTGTTTTTCACGTAATACGAATTTCATGCTGTTTAACTGCTCCTGAAGCTCATTTGCTTCCCGTTCAACAACATGTGCTTTTTCCTGAACTGATTTAGCATCTGTCAGCTGTTGTTTTTTTGTTAAATATATTGGTAGTTTCTCCGTTTTTTCCTGCCTTGCCTGACGGTAATCATTTGTCTTTGCTTCATTTTCTCGTTTTTTGGTTGCTAACTGATCTTGTAAGCTTTGATAACGGCTGGTTGCTTTTTCTAGCGCCTCCTTAGAAGACTCATATTCTTCTAAATATGGCAAGATTCGAGTAGCTGTTTCTGCATTCTTCACTTTTCGCTCAAGCTGAAGGATATGTGGCTTCTGCTGTTCAATATCAATAAACTTTTGAGTTAACTCACTTTTTTCCAACTGCCATTGCCATATACTTTTACTTTTTTCAAAATCAGCATCTACTTTATTGACTTCATTTTGGCGTTTTTCAAGAAGTATTTCTGTGTCTTTTAGCTCCTGCTCTGCTACTTTGATTGCTTCTGTTGATGCATCTCCAAGTCCTGCTTGTTCAGCAGCAACTTCGTTTAACTCATTTTTTGCTGTTGTTAATTTATTTTTTAATTTTTTATTAAGCTTGTCCCCATATTGTTCGAGATTAAAGAGGCGCTGAAGCATTTGTCTACGGTCAACACCCTTAAGTGATAAAAACTCAGCAAACTTACCTTGTGGTAATACGACTGCTCTAGTAAAGTCATCAATTGTTAAGCCTAATAAATCCTGTACAAATTGATTGACCTCACCGATTTTATCAGCAAGAACCACTGATTCCTCTCCAACTTCTATGATTCGGCTTATTGAGGACTTTACCTTTAAATCATCCTGCCGTTTAAAATTGCGCTCAATCATATATCGCTTTGTTCCTTTAGCATTTTCAAGCTCAAATGTAAATGAAACATGAAGCTGGTTTTCAGCATGATTCAAAATTCCGTGCGTATTATTGGATGCGCGCTCAACTTTCCCGTAAAGGGCTAGTGTCATCGCATCGAGAATCGAGGATTTACCACTTCCTGTCGGTCCAAAAATCCCAAAAACTCCCCCTTCACAAAGGGAACCAAAATCAACCGTTTGTTTTTCGCGGAAGCTATGAAGCCCCGCTACTGTTAATGTGATAGGTTTCAAGCTTCGTCACCATCCTCGTCTACATCATCAGTTATCAACTCTAAAAATAATTTCGTAAGCTCCGGCTCTGGTTTCGCCCCGCCTGTTTGTTTTTCATAAAAGCGGACAAAAAGCTCATCAATTGGGGTATTTGTATTCACGGTCCGTTCTGCTTGTTCGTTTTCAAGTTCTTCGAAAACAGGACGAATATGAATAATGCCGCTATGATGCTTTCGTAATCGATGTATCTCTTCAATCGAAAGTGCGTTTGTTACATATATTTCAAGATCAATCCATGCATTTGCATCCTTACCTTCATCAAGCCAAGCGTAGACTTGAGCTAAGCCTTCTTTTGCTTTCCATCTTACAAGCGGCTTTCCACTTGATAAAAACAGTTCTGACATTTCAATTGGCTGACTAGGTTTCGCATCTAAAATCGTTACAGATTTTGCGTAACCTGCCTCAGAAAAGCTGTAGGCTAATGGTGAACCTGAATAGCGAGCCATCGTTTTTGCTCTTGATACCATTTGTGGTCGGTGTAAATGCCCTAATGCAACATATTGTGCTGCTTCCGGAAGGCTTGTAGCGGCAACGGTATAGGCACCACCAACTTCAATTGGACGCTCGGAATCTGTAGAACTTCCGCCCGTTACATAAATATGGCTCATCGCTATATTTATAGATTCGGGTGTAAAGGTCTTACTCATTTCTGCAAAGATTCCTTGAATACGCTGATCGTATTTATCACGAAGCATCAATTCTTCATGAGAATCTGATAATACTTCGGCTAAACGTGACTCAGATGGATATGGCAAAGCTGCTAGTTTAAGAGTTTCATTTGTTGTTGGAACATAGATTGTTTGCACATCTATTGTTGGTAAGCCAAGTAATTGAATTCCTTGCTTTTGTGCAAGTGGTGCGGCTGCTGACAGCCGGTCTGGGTTATCGTGGTTTCCAGCAATAATCGAAACTGGCCTTTTGCCTCCGTTTGATAAACGGGCAATGCTTTCATAGAATAATTGTTCAGCAACAGCTGGTGGATTCACTGTATCAAATGCATCTCCAGCCATTAAGACAACATCTATCTTTTCTTCTTCGACGATTTTCACAAGCTCGTCCAAGAATTGTGCTTGTTCTTTTAATCTACTTCTTCCCTCAAGGGATCGGCCTAAATGCCAATCCGCGGTGTGAAGAATTCTCATCTGAAAGTCCCCTTCCTTAAACCGAAATCTAGTACTATTATTTTAACATAGGAGGATGTCAGAGAATAAAAGAGTTAGCTGGAAATGAAGAATAAAAGCGCAAGCGCCTTGAAGGGGAACATCGACTAACTACTGCCACGTCCTGTGGCAAACGTCGATGTCAGCACTTCCTGTGCAAGTCCGACAAGCATAAGAAAAGATGGCGAGAAGGATGTACGTTATCCTTCTTGACAGATTGGCTTATGACCTCGAGCTGCTCAAAGCAAAACTTTTCGCAAGATACTCATCGAAGCCAATTCAAGGAGAAAACTGGTTAGGCGCTGGAGCTGGAGCTGGACTTCACCCATAATAAGTTATCTAAAATGATAAATTTTAAAATTTCCTAGACCACGAAAAAAGTACTGCTCTAAAAAATGAGCAGTACTCCCCTATTTACACGTCTAACAAATGGCCACCATCGAAAAAGTATAGATATCTTTCATTTAGTGGTTTACGCCAAATATGTTCAATTGCCTTACTGTATAATTCTAGTTGAACGCGATAGCGGTCTTCTAGTTCAGGTTTTGCCTCTTCAAAGTTTCTAAATTTACCAGTAATCGCGTCTGTTTTATAGTCAATTAAGACAATTCCTTTTTCATCCTCAAAGATACAGTCGATGACCCCTTGAATAAGGACATTTTCTTGTTGTGCATCAGACCAGTCCGCATAGGCCTTAGCTGCAGGAATTGCAACACTAAACGGAATCTCTCGTCTTACACTTTCGGCTGCTAACATCCGCTGGGCAATCCCTGATTTAAAAAATCCAAGAATACTCTGTATATCAATAACATCCGCTTGCTCAATTGTTAATAATTCATGATGAACCATTTTTTGAATCTGCTCACGAAGCAACTCTTCATTGATTGGTTCACTTAATTCCACATGCTGCATCACCATATGCATAGCTGTCCCACGTTCTGCCGGTGTTAATGATTTTTGCTGCATGAATCTTGGTCGATCCGCACTTGCAGCTCGGAATCGAGGTAGTAATGCTACATCACTAAGTTCATCCATACTCTCTCGCTGTCTTTTTATCTCTGAGACAGACTGTTTTGAACGCTTATTTGCTGCAGATTTAAAAGGATATTGCCATGTTAATTGATGTTCGATCCGCTCAGCTGCATCACTACTAACCGGAATTGGTCTTCCTTCCTTTAGTGCAGCCTCTATTTGTTCATGTTTGCTCTCTTCTCCAAGTTCAATTTTTTGCAACTCTACCGCAGGGATTGTTCGAATGACCCATTTTGCTGGATGGTTCACAATGTCTGTTGGAAGTTGACCCATTGATTCTTCTCCACGAAGCAACTCAGCATCCTTATGTCTAACTAAACCAGGGCCAATCCAATCCAAATAGTTCTTTGCGCCCGCTCTAGTATGGTCTGCAATCAACCATTCTTTATTTTGCAGTGTGGCCTGCCATTTTCCAAGCTGTTTTTCTAAATCCTTGACAGTTCCTACCAAGTACAGCTTTTCCTTTGCTCTTGTGAGAGCAACATATAGAACACGCATTTCTTCTGAAATTAGTTCAAGATGCATCTTTTTCTTAATCGCGAGCATTGGAAGAGTTGGATACGTAACCCGAAGCGTTGGATTCACATATTTCGTTCCAAATCCAAGCTCTTTATCTAATAAATAGCTTTTATTTAAATCCATCATATTAAATTGCTTTGAAAGTCCACCTACAAACACAACAGGGAACTCAAGTCCCTTACTTTTATGAATCGTCATAAGGCGAACAACATCCTCTTGTTCCCCAAGTGCTCTTGCAGTACCCAGATCATCGCCACGATCTTGCATCCGCTCAATGAAACGCAAGAAACGGAATAATCCTCTAAAGGAAGTCGCTTCATATTGCCGAGCACGGTCATATAAAGCTCGAAGATTTGCTTGACGTTGTTTTCCTCCGGGCATGCCTCCAACAAAATCATAAAAATAAGTTTCACGGTACAATTGCCAAATTAAATCTGAAAGAGAACCTGTTCTCGCTCTCGTACGCCAGGTTTCTAGTTTATGAAAAAAGTGGGTTACCTTTTCGTAAGTCTCATCATCTGAAGATGCTTCCTCAAGGTATACCTTTAACGCCTCATAGTATGGACTGTTCTTTTCATAGGTTCGAATTTTCGCCAATTCGTCTGCTTCGAGTCCAACAATCGGAGAACGTAAAACCGATGCAAGTGGAATATCTTGATATGGATTATCAATCACCTTTAATAAGGACATCATGATGGCGACTTCTGTTGCATCAAAATAGCCTGTAGAAAGATCCGCATAAATTGGTATTCCTTGTTGTTTAAACTCCTCCATAATTTGCGGAGCCCATGGCATGGAACGCATCAGGATGACAATATCACGATACGTAATACTTCTCATCCGATTTTCTCTACGATCAAACACTTGGAACCCGGAAGAGATCATGTCCTTGATTTGCTTTGCCATCGCACGAGCCTCAAGCTGAGCCGTCTCTAATTCTGCCTCATCAAAAAGTACCATGCTCTCCTCATCCTCAGAAGATTCTTCAGGTTCATAGCTTTCGGCCCCTTGACCATTTTTATCAATTAAGACTAATTCTGCAGCCATTTGATCACTTTCGGGATAATCAGCTCCAAGCTTTAATTCCGCATCATCGTCATATTCAATCTCACCAACAGCTTCCCCCATGATTTGTTTGAACAGATAATTCGTTCCATCCAAGACTTCTGCACGGCTGCGGAA
This sequence comes from Bacillus sp. JJ1533, assembly GCF_036965045.1. Taxonomy (NCBI): domain Bacteria; kingdom Bacillati; phylum Bacillota; class Bacilli; order Caryophanales; family Bacillaceae; genus Bacillus; species Bacillus sp. JJ1533. The sequence goes on from NZ_JBALOV010000061.1 coordinate 18,288, forward strand.
GTTCTTCGATAAATCAATTCTTAATCCTGTATTTTCGCCTGATTGGGTAAACCGTCTGTATTTACTCAAAAATAACATAGGTTCCGCAAGTCGGAAGCGGTAAATCGACTGTTTCACATCCCCTACCATGAACATATTCCCGGTCGCTTCTCCATCTTTTGTTACAAGCTTTAAAATGGATTCCTGTACCATATTAGTATCCTGGTACTCATCAACAAAAGCTTCTTCAAACTGAAGCCGGTACTCAAGAGCCGCTTCAGACGGAACAAGTTCGTCCGATGATGTTCCTCCTTGACGAAGAATTTCAAGACAATAATGCTCTAAATCTGAAAAGTCGACGAGCCCTTTTTCCTCTTTTACCTTCTGAAATCTCTCGCCAAATTCCATCACAAGCTGAACGAGCATTTCAATCGAAGGCTGCATTTCTTTAATATTGTCTAAATAGCTTTCAGGTGGTCGACTGAATAAGTCTTCCCTTATTTTTTCAACAAGCTTTTTCGAGTCATCTCTTAATTTTGTAACCTGATCCTTCAGATTTTCATCATACTCATCACCCTTAACAGGCTTGGCTCTTCCAAATACAAGAGTTTGCATTTCATGGTAGAGTGCTGTCCATGAGTGATTCTTTGCATGTATGAGGCGATGAATTTGTTCCAGGTCTGCTTCAATATTTTCTGCTCGAGGTGCTGGTCCTCCAGGCAGTCGAATCAAATCCATGGCATGCTCCAAATTGGCTTTTGCACCCTCAAGCTGAAGCGAAATATCGGCTAACAAATATGGAATATATGGTGTTTGATCTAGTGTCTGATCATCTACACGGTAATCGTCCGCAATCTGTTTAAGCCATTCATTAGGTGTTGGATGGGCCCGTGAAAATTCATATAATTTCCGAATCATATTTTGTAATTCAACGTCAGTTCTATCATTTGTAAAGCGGTCAACTAAATCAAAGAATTTCGTGTTTTCTAGATTGCTGTAATGCTCCTCAAAAAGTTCTTCAATGACCTCATCACGTAAAAGCTCTGCCTCAGTTGAATCAGCTATTCGAAATCCTGGGTCAATATCAATTAAATAATAAAATTTCCGAATGACTTCCAAACAGAACGAGTGGATAGTTGAGATCGAGGCACGATTGAGCAAGCTAAGCTGTCTTCTCACATGTAAAGATGCAGGATCTTCCTTTAAAGCTTTTTCCAATGCTTCTCCAATTCGATTGCGCATTTCAGCTGCTGATGCATTTGTAAACGTCACAACAAGTAAACGGTCAACATCAACCGGATGTTCACTCGACAAAATTTTACGGATAATCCTCTCAACAAGTACTGCTGTTTTTCCTGAACCGGCCGCTGCTGCCACTAAAATATCCTGACCACTTGCCACAATGGCTTTCCATTGATCATCCGTCCACTGACTTCCTTCTGGTTTTGGTATGAGATTAGTCATGAATTTTCACACCTCCATTCCGAATTTTCTCAAGGATGACGTCCTTACTTTCATATGGCAGTACGCGATAGTTATTGTCTTCTAAGCTTTGGTCAAACTGACAAACTGACTTAAACGGACAAAACGTACATGGTGTTTTATCCTTTAGCTTATATGGGGCAATATCAATTTCACCATTTGTAATCCGATTTCCCGTGTTTTTAAAGACGCCACGTACATGATTACGTAGATAACCAAGTTCCTCTTCACTCGCTACCTGTGAGTTCGAATAAAAGCTTCCATCCTTCTTAATTGCTGCAGAGACTATTTGAGAATACCCTGTTCCAAGGGACTGGTCCATTAAACGGACAGACTCCTCGTCACCTAATAAGAGTCCTTTCATTTTAAATCTCTTAAAGATCTCCTCTTCAATTTTATCCTCAGACAGTACCTTATTTGAGTGAATTAATGGATCATGGATATGGAAATATAGAACACCTGCTGGTTTTGCAGTCGTTCCAATCCAATCCTTGGAATGTGTGATAATGACATCTAAATACGTTAACATTTGCAGTGCGAGCCCATAGTATACCTCTGAAAGATTGAGCGCTTTTTGACTTGATTTATAGTCGATGACTCGTAACAGTACGCCTTTTGAGCTTTCTGCTTTATCAACGCGGTCAATTCGACCAACAAGTTCCATTGTGCTGCCATTGTCCAAATTAAACCGTATGGGTGGCAGTGGTCCCTTTTTACCAAAGCCAAGCTCAATCCCTACCGGTGCAAAGCCACTTGCTTTCGCATGATCACTTAAAATCTTGGATGCACGGCTAATAATTTTCTGTAACTTATGCATGATGTAGTGGTAGCGATTTGAACTCAATAAGATTTCCTTCTGTAAGCGCGGCGCTAACTCTTCGACCGCTTGAGCAGCAAGCTTGTCACACTGTTCTTTTGTGAGGTCACGCCAGTCGATTCCATTTATTCTTAGGGAGTCTGCAATTTTTTTAAGGGCCGCATGGAATAGATCGCCGATGTCTGGAGATTCCAAACGGAATATTTTGCGCTCCTTTAACTGAAGCCCATAGCTTGCAAAGTGTGAGAATGCACAGCCCTGGAACACTTCCATTCTTGAGACACTACCTTGGATATGGTCTCCATATAGGCTTTCCGTAATTTTTTTTGAAAGCTTTTTCGGCTTGTTTTTATAAAATAAACTGCTTAATACAAGCTGACTTTTGAATTTCATTTCATCGTGGTTGGCGAAATAATTATAGACATCCCACCATAAATCCTGAATCGGATACTGCTTCTTCCAGGCCTGCAATTGAGTTGCCAAAGAAGATAGGGCAACATTAGGATTGACGATATATTCCAGCTGCTCGTTCGCTGAGAGCTCTGATGGCTCATTCATATAAAATTTTTCTTCTATATTTGGAAAAACATCCTTTAGGCGCTTTATAATCGGTGATGGGAGCAAGGATTTACCTTCTTCATTTGCCAACGGATAGCTAATATACAAAGCTTCTTGCGGACTTGTTAGCGCACAATAAATAAGGAAATTTTCATCTAATAATGTTTCTCTGCTTCCTGGTGCTAATTGTAAGCCTGCATCACCTAAGGCTTCACGGTCTGACTCTGAAAATACCCCTTCTTCATTTGGGCGGGCAGGCAAGACTCCATCATTCGCTCCGATAATAAAAGTACATTTGATGTTTGAAAGGCGAGAACGCTCCAGGCTTGCCACAAGGACCTGGTCAATTGCAGGTGGCACAAGTGCAAATCTCATGCTTTCCAAACCTGTTTCTATCATATTGCTGAACATGGTTAGCGATACTTTTTCTTCACCGATGATTTCTACATATTGATCAAGTAGCTCTAATACAGCATTCCACACTTGGTCGTTTTCCCTTGCTTCAGAAAGTTTCCCTGCAATTTCCGCATTAAGCTTCAACTCTTCCATTTTTGCAGGGATTTCAAGATCCTCTAAATAAAGAAATAGCGCCTCACACATGGCTCTGCCATTCTTCGCTTTTTGAAGACGTTTCCCGAGGGATAGTAATGGCTCCACAATCATGGCACGAAGTTCGTTAAGCATAACCTCATATTCACGTTCTTTATCTGTTTGTGGTAGGTCTGAATCCTCTAAGCCCCTTATGCGCTTATATTTCCAACGTTCACCATTTGTCCATTTATAGCCTTGAATGCCGTATTCAAGCACATAATTTTCGAGCTTGTCCATATTCTCACGGAGTGTGGAGATCTCTTCACCAAATGGATATAGGAGATCTGTTTTTACACAGCGAAAGACGGACTCGTAGCGCCAATTACTGTTTACAACCTCGAGACTTGATCGTATTAGCTCTATTAGAGGATGATTTAACATCGAACGTTTTTGGTCAATGAAAAATGGAATTTGATAATCCTGAAAAATGGTTTCAATGATTTCGTGATATTCACCAGCATTACGAATCATAATTGCGATATCACGGTAGCGATAGTGATGATTTCGCGCTAGTTTTTGAATTTCACGCGCAATCCCCTCAATTTCAGCACGTCGATTCACCGCTTGGCTTAATGTAATTGAAGTTGGGCCTCGATATGGAACAGTTGGTCGTTCATCAAAATATTTTTCTAAATGGGCTAACGAAGGTTCTGCGTAATAACGATACTGGTTCGTTAACAAAAGCGGCTCCTCAACCTTAATCCCATTTTCATTCGCATACTGAATAATAGATTGATAGGTTTTTCCAGTCATCCGGAAAAGACTTAAATCATGTGGTGGAACATCGTATGCTTTATCTGCCGTTAAAGCGATTGTAACTTGTTTAGAAACTTTCAAGAGCTGACCTAATACTTCAAGCTCCTGTGGGGTGAAGCTATGAAAGCCATCAATTAATATTTCAGCCTCTTTTATATAAGTAGATTGAGGAATTTTCTCCGCTAAAAGGCGTAAATAATCCTCGGAATCAACATATTTCTCAAATAGATGTTTTTCTAATTCATCATATAAAAGCTGCAGGTCATGTAATTTATCAGAAAGCACTTTATTTTCATGTGCAATGGTTTGTTTTTGTTCTTCTAGAATTTCAGGCGTGACACAGTATCGTTTAAACTCTGCAACCATTTCTTCCATTTGGGTAATGAATCCATTTTTATTAGCAGCACGTGAAAAAACCTTAAGATCCTGCTTTTTGGAATCAATAATTTTGCGAAGAAGCATATTCACTCCGACATTATCGACATGATAGCGACTCATCCCCCCTGTCTCCTGCAGAACGCGCCATGCTAAACGAGTAAAACTAAATACTTGAGCTCGCATCATTCCGCCAATACCAGGGGTACTGATTAAATCATATTCAGATTGAAAGGTCATCTGATCGGGAACTAAATACACAATCGGAGAACCAGTTGGGTCGTCAAGAAGCTTTGACCGAATATCTTGAAGGCATGTGTATGACTTTCCAGTGCCCGCACGTCCCAATATAAATTGTAGAGACATATTATTGTTACCTCCTAAAGAGAGTAAAATTCGTTTCATTCTTATCTTCTCATTGTATCAAAAATTTTGTCGAACAGGTGAATCGGTTCCTATCCATATTCTAGAAATGTCGAAGAAAGCTCACAAACTTTTATTTTTAGGATGATATAATTTTTGTAAGGTACTTCCAATATATTTGAAAGAGAAAACTTTTTTGGGGAAAGAAGCTGATATACATGACTCAATGGTATAAGAAATCGATTTCGGAAGTAGAAACAGAGCTTTCCACCGATTTTGAAAAAGGTCTAACGGAAAGGGATGCGACGGAACGCCTTCAAAAGTTTGGCGCAAACACCTTTGAAGATCATAAAAAAGCATCTATTTTGAAAATGTTTTGGGATCAGATTAATAGCATGTTAATCTACATACTTATTGCTGCAGCAGTCATTTCAGCCATTGTTGGCGAAATCACAGATGCTGCAATCATTTTTATTGTTATCCTTCTTAATGCTGTAATAGGAGTTGTTCAGGAATCAAAGGCTGAAAAAGCATTGGAAGAATTAAAAAAGATGTCCACTCCAAAAGCCGTTGTAAAAAGGAATGGAAACGTTCGGGAAATTCCATCTGAGAAAATTGTCCCGGGAGATATCATCATTTTAGACGCTGGGCGCTACGTCCCTACTGATTTACGCCTTGTGGAAACAGCTAATCTACAAATTGAAGAATCTGCGTTAACAGGTGAGTCTGTTCCTGTTGAAAAAGATGCATCTTCAATAACGACTCAAGAGGCTTCAATTGGTGATCAACGGAATATGGCTTTTATGACAACTCTTTCAACCTATGGAAGAGGAATTGGTGTTGTTGTAGATACCGGAATGGATACGGAAATTGGAAAGATTGCTAGAATGCTTGGACAGCAGCATAAAGAAATTACCCCTCTTCAAAAGAAACTAGATGAACTCGGTAAATTTCTAGGAATAGGAGCCATAATCGTTTCAATTGTCATCTTTTTCATTGGTTTCTTTCAAGGCAGGGAACCATTAGACATGTTCCTTATTGCTGTTAGTTTGGCGGTTGCTGCAATTCCAGAAGGTCTACTTGCCATTGTAACGATTGTGCTCGCCATGGTTGTTGGGCGGATGATAAAGCATCATGCAATTGTCCGCAAGCTCCCTGCTGTGGAAACCCTGGGTGCAGTAAGTGTGATTTGCTCGGATAAAACCGGAACGCTTACGCAAAACAAAATGACAGTTACCACGGTTTTTATGGATGAGCGTTTTCAGGAGTTAGGAGACATTCCTCCAGATTTTGCACAAAGCCATCCATTTTTCATGGGATTACATTATGTAATGATGCTCAAGTCTCTCGTGATCAAAGTACGGGGGATCCAACTGAAATCGCCCTTGTTCAGGCAGGGTTGGACTGTGGCTTGCAGAAAGAGACGCTTGAAAAAACGTTTAAGCGAATTTTCGAACTTCCATTTGACTCTGATCGAAAAATGATGACAACTGCTCACAAGGATGATAGCAACATTATTTCGTTTACGAAAGGTGCTTTAGAAAGCATTTTACCAAGGGTAACAGCTATTTATCGGAATGGAAATATTATTCCATTCACCCTCCAAGAGGAGAATAAAATTCAGGAAGAATGTCTGACAAAGCCCTGCGCGTTCTAGCTGTTGCTATGAAAAAAGTACCAGAAAACGAAAGTCTCGATAGCAGCTTAGAATCAGAGCTTATTTTCCTTGGTCTAATCGGGATGATTGACCCGCCTCGTGAGGAAGTCAAAGCATCGATTGCCTATTGTAAAGACGCAGGAATTAAGACGGATATGATTACTGGTGACCATCAAAAGACAGCATTAGCCATTGCAGCTGAACTAGGGATAGCTAGTAATGCGGCACAAACGATGACTTGGCCAGGAACTAGATATTCTCAGTGATTTGGAGCTTCAAGAAAAAGTTAAAAATATTACCGTATTTGCACGGGTTTCTCCCGAGCATAAGGTGCGTATTGTAAAAGCATTAAAGGATAACGGACATATCGTCTCCATGACAGGTGACGGTGTGAATGATGCTCCGTCACTAAAACAGGCAGACGTCGGGGTAGCGATGGGGATCACAGGTACGGATGTGGCAAAAGGAGCTGCCGATATTATCCTTACCGATGATAATTTCGCCACGATCGTATCCGCTGTGGAACATGGTAGAAATATTTATCAAAATATCAAAAAATCTATTTTATTTTTACTTTCTTGTAATCTAGGAGAAATTACTGCTTTGTTCATTGGTATTTTACTCGGCTTACCAGCTCCACTGACAGCCGTCCAAATTCTTTGGGTGAACCTCATTACAGATACTCTTCCCGCTATTGCATTAGGGATGGATCCTGATGATCCTGATGTGATGAAGGAAAAACCGCGAGATCCAAAGGAAAGTATATTTTCAAAGGGAAATGGTAGATTTGCTGTATTAAATGGTTTGCTTATTGGTTTCATTACCTTGTTTGCATTTGTAGAAGGGTTACGTTTCTATTCTGGAGCGAGTTCTATCTTTTCAATAGAATATGGCAACATTACATCTGATGCACTCATTCACGCGCAAACCATGGCTTTTATCACATTAAGTATTTCGCAATTGTTCCACTCCCTCAACCTTAGGAGTAGAAAAAAATCTATTTTTAAGGTTGGACTGTTCACAAACAAATACTTAATTGCCGCAATTTGTGTAGGTATTGCCATTCAAGTCGGGCTTCTACATTCCGTTTTTCAACAATGTGTTTGGCATTCATTTTCTTACCTTTAATGATTGGATTCTTATTCTGGGTCTATCCATTTTACCGGTTATTGCGAATGAATTTTCGAAGGTGTGGAAACGAATATTTACTAATTAATCTTTTAAACAACACTTGATTTCCAAACTTTGCTCGGATGCTTACTTGCAATATTTGTCCTTAATATCAGTTTGACTCTAAAATTAAAACTAAAAGGGTATAGCTAAACTAAAGTGTACCCTTTGTA
>NZ_JBALOV010000062.1:0-25288 GCF_036965045.1 Bacillus sp. JJ1533
ATGAAGACGAAAAGGCGTTGTTGAATTCGGTTAAACGGTTATCATCGGGGTAATAAAGACGAAAAGGCGTCGGGGAAATCAGTCAAACAGTTATCATCAGGTTGATGAAGACGCAATTGAGTACCATAAATTTGAGAATAGGTCTTCATTTTCGATTTTAGGCTGGACGATAGCGATCGTTTCCATGAAAAGTAGTTCTTCTTACTTAAAAATAGACAATTCATAAAAAAATCCTTAACCAAATTTGATGAAGGATTTTACATAAGAACTCTCAAAAAATTTATGTTATTTTACTCATAATAAGTCCATTGATGTACGCCGTTACCCTCAAAATTATTTGCTAGTACATATTGAATTCTTCTTTTCGATGGATTTCCCTGACACCAATCATAAATAATATTTGTCGTAATCTTTCTATCTGGAAATAAACTCGTAAATTCCGAAACAGATCGTAATACAGCTTTTGAAACCAATTCTTTGTGTCCACATTCTTTACAAACGCACAACCTACCTTCAATAACAACGGAAAAGGATTCACACTCTTCACAGGTAATCCCTTTTCGTAAAACGTCGTAATGATAGTCAGGGATCTTAGAATAGGGAGATTTAGTGATATGTAATGACACTAACAAATCAGCAACCCTTTTCTGTCTTTCATTTATTTTTGATGGGTTGGCATCAAGTGTTTTCATATGATTTTTTATTTGGGTAGGTAAAATAGCTTGTAAATTTAGGGGTGCTTGGTAAAGGGTGAAAGTAGGATTGATAAAAACAACAGAGGCATTAATTGGGAGGTGACATCCATGGGTGCGAAGCAATTGATTTAATAAAGACTCAGTTCTACTCATTTGGAGGAGGGGATTCGTCACTTCATGTTTGGGTTTCTTTAAAAGTTTATTCGATTCAAAGTAATAGTCACCTTTAAAATTTTTCACCTCATAAAATTGAAGTTTCCCATCAATCAAAATAGAGGTATCAATTTGGAAGATTGTGTTATTCACCTCAAGTAACAAATCATTTAATATTAAGCATTCACATTGAAGCTTTTCAGTCATTGAATCGAATAATAATTCACCTTCGTATCCTTTTTTTAGATTTAAATAATACTGCTTGTCCTTGCTAGATAACTCGATTCGCTTATTTAAAATGTCAAAAGTAATTAATTCATCGGATTTGGTACGGTGTTTAACTATCATAGTCCACATCCTTTTCTAGTTAATAAATTCATTATATTTGAAAATTTAGTAGATTCAAAGAAAAATTGTAATAACAATTGTTATATCGAGGCAAAATAATATCAAATTAGCGTAATCAATGGATGGTGTTTTAGATGTTTAAAGCTTATTCTTGGCTCACCTTTTGTGTCGTGGTTTGGGGGAGCAATTTTGTATTTGGGAAAATATTAGTTTTAGCATTTTCCCCGACCATGTTAACGATGTTGAGACTTTTGTTTATTGTCCTATTATTAATTGGATTATCCTCATTTAAAAAACACCATAACCAAATCGATAAATCTGACCTTTTATCAGTTATTATTCTAGGGGTAGTTGGGGTTTTCATTAACCAATGGTCCTTCTTTAAAGGATTGCAAACAGCTGACCCAACCACATCTGCATTGGTTTTAGCAACAACCCCCATTTTAACGGGTATCTTAGCAGCCATCTTTTTAAAGGAAAAAATAACAATACGCATGTTACTTGGATCTGTGGTAGCCATAATAGGAATTTACTTTGTTGTGACAAAAGGGACATTTGCTTCCATCCATGTGGACAAGGGACTTTTATGGATCGTTTTAACGATGGTCACCTTTGCAATTATGATTATCATGACAAGACAACTTTCGAGCCGAATATCGCCACTAGCTATTACACTATACTCAAATATAGTAGGCTTACTTGTGTCACTTCCATTTGCTTTTATACTAGACTCAACAATAAGGATAAGCTCAAATGTATCTGACTGGGCATTGCTAATTGTAACGGCCGTTGTTGTACATGGCCTTGCAAATCTGATCTGGAATAACTATATTCGGTTTGTTGATGCATCGAAGGCTTCGGTATTATCAAATTTGGAACCCTTTGTTGCAATGATAATGGGGTTACTCATACTTTCAAAGCCAATAACGGGTGCAGAGATAGTGGGCTCACTCTTTATCGTAGGGGGTGTGATATTATCTACGTATCAGAAAAAATGGACCTAAAAATGGCCTGCACCAACAGCAGGCCCAACTCCTAACTATTTACTTCGGTACGACCAATCTTAACCTTGTCCCTTTGTCAACCTCAGACTCCAAAGTAATGCTGCCACCGATACCACGGGCACGTTCTTCCATACTAAACAGACCGACACCGTTCCCTTTTTCATCGCTCGTAAAGCCTTGTCCATTGTCAATGATTTCAACGGTAACATCGGAATCTCCTTCATGAATCTTCACAGCCGCTTCAGACACATTAGCGTATTTCGCAATATTCGTTAGCGCCTCTTGGACGACACGATAAATCGTTGTTTCCTTGTGGATATCAAGGCGCGTCTTTAATGTACATTCAAACTCCACATCAATTCCGTAATGCTTGGTGTAATTTTCGATGTATTTGCGAAGAGCTGGCACAACGCCTAGATCGTCCAGAACAGATGGTCGAAGCTCCCAGGCTAGACTGCGGATATCCTCCATCATAAAAGAAACATCCTGACGTAAGCGGCCAAGGCGCTCATCTGTTTTTTCACTAAGCATCTGATCGAGCTGAATCAATAATGAAAACATACTTTGGCCAATTCCGTCATGGAGCTCACGGGAAAAACGTTTCCGTTCCTCCTCTTGGATACTGATCACCCGGGTCATCATATTTTTCAACTCTTCCTGGGTTTCCTTTAAAGCAGTAACCTCGTGACGGACAGCCAAATATTGATTAGGGCGTCCATTCTCAGATAAAATCGGAACAATTGTCGTATCGACCCAATAATAGGAACCGTCCTTCGCTTTGTTTTTAATTTCACCCTTCCAGACGTGTCCAGACCCAATGGTTCGCCACATTTCCTTCCAAAACTCCTTGTCATGGTGACCAGAATTAATGATTCGGTGGTCCTGTCCAATTAACTCTTCCTTCGAGAACTTTGAGATTTCACAAAATTTATTATTGACGTATTCAATTTTTCCTTGTCGATCGGTGATCGCCACTATCGAGGATTCATCCAGTGCAAATGTTAAATCTGCAAGATGTCGCAAGGAATTTTCTACATCGGTACGAAAATTTGGATCCTCAATATGCTTTTCTAGATCAGCCAAAAGTGTAACGACGTTTGGACCGCCAATTTCTGATTGGTGTTTGAGTCGGTCAATTTTATTCAAAATGTAGCAATCCTTTCTTCATTGCATATTTCACCAGTTCAGGTCGTGTTTTCAAACCGAGTTTTTCCATCAAATTGCTTTTATGAGATTCAACAGTTTTTACACTAATCACAAGATGCTCTGCGATGTCTTTATTGGCATATCCCTTAGCAATCCATTCAAGTACTTCTTTTTCACGCTCAGACAGCAAAGCAAAAGAGTCTGAGTTATCGCCATTTTTAACACGATCTAAATAGCCGCTCATTAACACCTTAGTTGCGGAAGGGGTTAAGTAAGCATTGCCCGAAGAAACAGACTCAATCGCCCCGAGCAAATCCTCATGTGGAGCATTTTTTAAAATATAACCAGATGCTCCAGCATGAATGGCCCTGAATAAGTATTCTTCATCATCGTGCATCGTTAAAATCAATATCGCTATGTCCGGCATAAGCTCATGAAGCTCCTGCGTAGCAGTCAATCCGTCTTTTCCGTGTGGCATGCTTAAGTCCATGAGTACGACATCAGGGTTTAATTCCTTTGCTTTTTTAATTGCCTCGTCACCTTCAGATGCTTCCCCAATAACCTCTATATTATTTTTACCGTTCAACAGCATCATTAGCCCCGAACGGACAACGGCATGGTCGTCAACAATCAGTAGTTTAACCACGATAAACCTCCCCATCTATCCAATGTTTTTATTATAACATGTTCCTTACGTGATTTTGAGTTCAAGAAGTTGTTACAAATAAGGGAGTTTTCCCTCAAAGATAGGGAGGTTCCCTGATATGTTTTAAATCACACATCTTCTACAATTAATGTAAGTTCATCGATTGAGGAGGAATTACTATGCAGGCAAGAGCTGCTGAAGTTCAAAAGAACCAGTCACCGGCTTATAACAATGCATTTGCTTCAAAGTTTGCCAAGTCCATGTTTTTATCTGTGCTAGGGCTGGCCTTTTTATCATTTATTGGAACAAGAATGTTTACTCATGTTGATTTAAACCTTTATGGCTATATGGTTGGAACAATTGTTTTTATTGGAGGTTTCTTTTATCGCTTTATTGCTTGGGGGGAAAGACCACCAACAAAGATCATCATTAAAAAGGGCTTGAAATTGCTGTTTCGAAAATCCACACCGAAAACGTCAGTTGAGCATTTGGGTACATACAATTTCATCTGGAATAGGGGAATTTACCGATGGACCCAACACGTTCTAATTGGTTGGGGTTGCATTCTTTCTTGTTTAGTTACATTTCCGCTAGTCTTCGGTTGGATGTATTTCACAATGGACGACCTCGGTTATTACAACATTATCGCGATGGGAATTCAAGTCATGACAGTACCAGCGGACGGAATCATTGCGAATCTTTCGTATAACGCATTAAATATTTCGGCTACTATGGTAATCGCTGGAGTGTGTATGGCGCTATACCGTCGAGTGAAAAACTTTCAGGCAAAAGCTGAGCAAAAATTCATCTATGATTTGATGCCGCTTTATATGCTTTTGCTCGTTAGTATTACAGGTTTACTCTTAACCTTCATGAATATTTTCTTACATGGCTGGGGGCAGCCTGTTATGTCCTTGATTCACCAATGGTCAGTCATTATCACATTGATTTACTTACCATTTGGAAAGCTTGCTCATATTCCATTCCGTCCAATGAGTGTGTTGGCGAGAAACTATCGAGAGCATTATGCCGAGAAGGAAACGAAAAAATGCAAGGTTTGTGGAGCGGGCTTTGTTTCCGTTGAACAATCAAAAGATGTCATCAATGTACTTGATGTGAACGATATTCATTTTAAAACAAAAGAGGGACACCATTTGGCAGAAATGTGTCTGCCATGTCGCAGAAAATACCGGATTGCACAATTTTCCGGCTTCCCGACGCACCAAGTAAAAGTCAAGGAGGCAAATCAGAATGCAAAGGGATAAGTTTTTTAAAGAGGTCAAAAATGTCATTCATCCGAACGAAAAATTAATTAAAACACACTGTAGCTACTGTGGGATGCAATGCGGAATGAACCTAAGAGTCAACACAGCCACCAATAAAATTATTGGTGTCGAACCACGCTATGATTGGCCTGTAACCGTTGGAAAAATGTGTCCGAAGGGAGTTACGGCATACCAGCAAACGAACCATAAGGACCGGATTTTAAAGCCGCTTATTCGTGATGATGCATCTTTAAAAGGAACAACAAAAGGCTTTCGGGAAGCAACCTGGGATGAGGCATATGACTTAATCGTCAAAAACTTTAAGAAGCTGCAAGAGGAATTCGGCAAGGATTCGTTATCCGTTTTCAGTGGCGTATCAATGACAAATGAAAAATGCTATTTGACAGGAAAGTTTGCTCGTGTAGCACTAGGTACCCGCTATATCGACTACAACGGACGTTTTTGTATGTCGAGTGCAGCCGGCGGATTCCTTCGCTCCTTTGGGGTTGACCGTGGATCAACACTTCCATGGACAGATATTCATGAAACGGACTGTTTATTTATTGCAGGAAGTAACACGGCAGAGTGTCACCCAACCTCGATGTTCCGTGTTTGGAACGTTCAGGAACGAGGAGGATACATCATTGTTGCGGACCCGCGTGAAACACCATTAGCAAGACGAGCAGATGTGCATCTTGATTTAAAACCAGGAACAGACTTAGCCTTAGCGAATGGAATTTTACATTTACTAATTGAAAATGGATATGCAGATGAAGAATTTATTGCCAACCATACGAATGGCTTTGATGAGACGAGGGAACTTGTGAAGGAATTCACACCTGAATATACGAGTCAACTTACAGGAGTTGCTCCAGAAAAAATCATACGTGCTGCTGAAATTTACGGAAAAGCACCAAACGCCGTGGTTATGTTTGCCCGTGGTATTGAGCAGCAGCATAAAGGGGTAGACAATGTATCCGGCTATACAAATATGGCGCTTGTTACAGGAAAAATCGGCCGACCAAAATCTGGTGTCGCGACTTTCACAGGTCAAGGAAATGGGCAGGGTGGCCGTGAGCATGGTCAAAAATCGGACCTTCTACCGGGATACCGCAAACTGACAAACCCAGAGCATGTGAAAGAGGTTTGCCAAGTTTGGGGAATCACACCGGAAGAAATGCCGCTACCAGGTGTTTCAGCGTATGAAATGTTTGAGCTCATGGAGCAAAAAACGATTCGCGGCTTATATCTACTATGCTCAAATCCAGCTGTCTCAGCACCGAACTTAAACTTTGTGAGAGAGGCTCTTAAATCACTTGACTTCATGGTTTGTGCGGACTTTTACTTATCTGAATCTGCCGAATTTGCAGATGTCGTACTTCCGTCTGTGACATGGTCTGAGGACGAGGGAACTGTAACAAATCTTGAAGGGCGCATTATCAAAATTAATAAAGCTCAAGAACCAATTGGCGAATCAAAGCCTGATTGGCAGATGCAGGTTGAGCTAGCTGAGCGTCTTGGCAGAGGAGAATATTTTTCACACTTAAAAACAGCTAGAGATGTTGCTGATGAATTCCGCCTTGCAAGTAAGGGTGGATATGCAGATTACTACGGTGCAACATGGGATAAAATTGATAAGCAAGACGGGGTATTCTGGCCGTGCCGTGATGAAGAAGACAAGGGAACGCCACATATGTTCCTCGATAAAAAATTCTACCATCCAGATGGAAAAGCAAAGATTTGTGCATTGCCATACCGTCCGCCGGCTGAAGAACCAGATGAAACATACCCACTTCGCCTCACAACAGGACGTGTCGTGTACCACTATTTATCTGGAAACCAAACAAGACGAATTCCGTTTTTGAAAGACATGTGTCCAGAGCCATATGTTGAGGTCCATCCGGAAACAGCAGCGAAATATGAGATTGAGCATGAAGAACGAGTTCGTCTCTTTACAAGAAGAGGCGAGAGCATTTATAAAGTAAAAATCACAGAAGCGATCCGAAAAGATACGGTGTTTGTTCCCTATCATTTCGGTCACGAGGAATCTATCAATCTGCTGACCATTGCAGCGCTTGATCCAATCTCAAGAATGCCAGAGTTCAAGGCATGTGCTGCTCAGATTGAAAAACTAGTTGTAAAGAAGGTGCAGTAAATGCAAAAGAGGCTTTACTTAGAACTTGAAAACTGTATTGGATGCCGCTCTTGTCTTGCGGCTTGTACACAATGTGGAGGGCATGAACAGCGAAACAGAAACTATGTGTATGATGTTAACCCACTTGTGAACAGGCAGACGATGCCTCTCATGTGCCTTCACTGTGTAAACCCAGCATGTGCAAGAAGCTGTCCGGCACAAGCGATTCAAATCCATGAGTCAGGTGCGGTCCTATCTGCGCTTGTTGAAAAATGCATTGGCTGTCAGAACTGTACAATTGCTTGTCCATATGGAATTCCAAAATTTGATGAAGAGCAAAACTTAATGTACAAATGTGACCTTTGTATTGACCGCTCAAAGGATGGAATTCCGCCGATGTGTGCAAGTGTTTGTCCATCAAACACAATTCAATGGCTAACAGATGAAGAAATTGAAGCGAAGAAACAGAGACATAATCTGGATAACGGAAAATGGGTAACAAGCATGCCGCTTGAAGGAGAAACAAACGTAAAAATTAGTTTACCTGGTATTTTACAGGGCATTGAGAAGTTATTTTAGAAATGTCCCCTAAGGAGTGATGGAAATGCTGTCTGATAAAAATAATAAGATTCCTTTTAATGAGGATAATTACACGCATAATATCAACCGCAATAATGAACGAAGTCTTGACCGCCGTGGCTTCATGAAGACATTGGTTGGTGCCGCAGGAGTATTTGCGATTTCATCCCTGCCATGGGGTGCAGTCGCTGCAAAAGAATTAATGGGACTTGGGGATAAAGAATATCCACATAAAAAAATTACCGATGTAAGTAAGTTAGCAGTAGGTGACTCTACTAACTTTACTTTTCCAGGGGACCATGATGATGCAATTTTAATCAAGTTATCAGAAAACAAATATGTGGCCTATCAAAATGCATGTACCCACTTGCGTTGCCCTGTTTTTTGGGTGAAGGAGGAAGGACAGATGGTTTGTCCTTGTCACCATGGATTCTTTGATGCAGAAACGGGTGCACCGAATGCAGGTCCACCTCGACGCCCATTGCCGGAAATTCAAGTGAAGGTGGAAAATGGTGCAGTATACGCGGTAAGGGTGAAGCGTTATGAAGCGTAGTTACCTAGGTGTCCTTATCCTATCAGCCATTTTGTTTTTGAATATCATTTTTACACAAAAAATGGTTCACCAATATTTTTATGAAAACTATGTAAATACGCTTATCTTTTGCGGCTTAAACCTCGTGTTGTTTCCAGTCGCATGGATTGCTTATAAAAAGTTGAAAAAGGCGTGACAAACATGAACAGTGAAACCTATCTTGATTTTTGTTTTATAAGAGAGGCAACCGGAAGTTTTACAGATGAGGTCAATGAACTCTTAACAAGGCTTTTTAAAGGCATTCGGTTAAATTGGTATTTGGAAGAAAAGACGGAAGAAGGCATTGACATTGTCTTGGCTGAGGTAAAGGGTATGAGCAGGTGGCAGTCAGAGGAAGAAGCGATTGCTTACATTGAAGCACATGCTGAAGATGCTTTTTGGTCCTATCTTCAAGGCTATAAAATGTTCATCTATCCTGTGAAGAAAGGGTGTAGCAGCTGTGGAGTTAACTGAAATAAAAAGCTTGGAATCTTTTGTTTTGGGTAATGTCGAAGTGTCGATAGTAGATGAAGATGGGGAAGATAAAGCCCCATTTGTAAAAAAGGAGATCATCAAGACGGAACTTTGTCCAGATAGGACCCACCTCCGTATGTATTTTGATCGTCACCAGTTTTTTGCTGTACCCTTAACAGCAGAGGTAGCCATAAGTGATGAGACGTGGTCAGCCTATGACCAGCAGGCGGGCCTAACCTATGTTGTGAAAAAAGGGGGTGGTTTAAGTGGTTAGAAAATTTCAGCTTCCTTTACAAACTTTAAACCTTATCGTTGGTTTTATGGTCTGGGTGCTTATTTCATCTCTTTTACCATTTATGAAAGAGGATATTAACATCCCGGCGAACCAATTAGCACTGGTTACGGCCGTACCGGTTATCCTTGGTTCCATTTTGCGGATTCCACTTGGATATTACGCGAACCAATTTGGGGCAAGGAAGATCTTTTTACTTAGTTTTATTTTATTACTATTTCCAGTTTACTATATAAGTATAGCGAATACAGTAACAGACCTCTTAGTTGGGGGACTCTTCCTTGGAATCGGGGGAGCGGTGTTCTCAGTTGGGGTTACCTCCCTACCAAAATATTATCCAAAGGAAAAACACGGATTTGTCAACGGAATCTATGGGGCAGGGAATCTAGGAACTGCGATTTCGACGTTTGCCGCACCTGTGATTGCAACCAAAATTGGCTGGTCGTTAACCGTACAATTATATTTGGTTGTTCTTGCCATCTTTATTTTAGCAAACTTTTTATTAGGAGATAAAAAGGAAGTAAAGGTGCAAACTCCATTGATGGAACAAATCAGGGGTGTCTATAAGAATGAAAAACTATGGCTCCTCAGTTTATTCTATTTTCTTACATTTGGCTCTTTTGTCGCCTTTACGGTTTATTTACCAAACTTCTTAGTTGAAAATTTCGGTTTAGATAAAATAGACGCTGGACTAAGAACAGCAGGTTTTATCGTGCTTGCGACCATAATGAGACCAATTGGCGGCTGGCTAGCCGACCGATTCCATTCTCTAAAGCTATTAATGTTTGTGTTTGGATGTTATACCGTTTCTGCAATGATTCTTTCCTTTGCTCCATCGATAGGTTGGTATACAATCGGCTGCTTAACAATTGCTTTCTGTGCGGGAATAGGAAATGGAGTTATTTTTAAATTAGTACCGATGTATTTCCAGAAGCAAGCAGGGATTGTCAATGGTATTGTATCTGCCATCGGAGGACTAGGTGGATTTTTCCCGCCAATTCTATTAGGGATTCTCTACAACATCACAGGACACTACGCGATTGGGTTTATGGCCTTATCAGAGGTAGCGTTAGCGAGTTTAATCCTTGTGGTGTGGATGTACTATCACGGAAGAATGGAGCTGGCAAAACAGGTCATTGATCATACAGCCGAAGGTATCATGGTGACTGATTTGCATGGAAAAATTATTTCAGTGAATCCAGCTTTTACGACGATTACAGGGTTTACCTCTGAAGAAATCGTTGGAAAGACGCCCAACGTTCTTAAATCTGGAAAACAATCAAAGGAATTTTACGAAGATCTTTGGAGAAAAATTGAAACAGAAGGCTTCTGGCAAGGGCAAATCTGGAACAAGCGTAAGGATGAATCAACATACTTACAATGGCTCACAATCAGTGCCATTAAAAATGATTCTGGTGATATCGTGCAATACGCGGGTATGTTAAGCGATATGACCGGCAAACAAATAAAAGAAGGCTAAAATAAAAAATGAATCCTTATCTGGGGATTCATTTTTTTATGGTGGCAAACTCTTTAGCGACCTCTTTTACAAGCTCTACTTGTTCTGTTGTGTATTTAACTTCAGTTCGTGAGCCAATTAGAAGGACTCCGCTAACTTTTCCATTCTTATGAATAGGAACTGCAACCGCTGAAACTAGGTTTTCTGCAAGCATAATCGGGTATTGAAGTCGGGTGCGCTGACGATCTGGTGTATCCTTGTCCAAAATCATCGTTGTACCGAAACGGACAACAGAGCCTGATAACCCTTTGCCAGGTCGAATCACCATATTTTTAAAGCGGTTATTTGTAAAACCATATGCATATTCCCAGCGGATTGTCTGATTTCCTGGATCTACATGTGCAATCGCAGAGAAATCACTTGATGTGTTTATACACAAATTGTGAAGTATTTGTTCAATTTCCACTTGTATCGCGTCCATGAGTATCTCTCCTCAACCACTGATGGTGATGTCATTGATTATCATTATTTGTCTTCCTATCTATTGTAAATCTTTTTAACGAAATTGTATGTCAGGGAATTCCCTTAACTTTACTGCTTAAAAGGATGAGAATAAGACCTGTTTTAGGGGGATTTCCTAGTGAGTAAGCTTGACTAGGGGGAAACCACTGGAAAATAAATAGGGGAATTGGGGGGCGAAGTTCAGGGCTTCCCCCGATACCGCGTTTTCACTATTAAACGTATGATTATAGTATAAAGTCATAGCGGGGGGATTCAAAATGGCAATGATTGTTGAAGAACTAAATAACGAGATTCCTCATATCGAATCAATTAATGAAAGCATCAATCAATTTTTATCTGAAGAAAATTTAAATAAATTACAAAGTATTATGCGTATTCGAAAAGTTGAAGCAGGGACTCACCTTTTTTGGGATGGTGAGGAAGCGGAAAAAATGTATTATATTATCTCTGGAAGAGTAAAGCTCCGTGCATCCTCAGAGCGCGGGAAGGACTACTTATTATCGATTAAAGAAAAAGGAAGTTTAATTGGAGAATTTGGCGGTTTCACTGAAAAACTATACTATAATTACCGCGCTGATGTAGAAGAGAAAACTGAAATTGGCATTATCCATATCAATGATTTGAAAAAGTTACTCTATCAATTCGGCAACTTTGCAGTTGAATTCATGGGCTGGATTGGCTGGACTCAACGGATTATGCAAAACAAATTATACGATTTCCTTTTCCTTGACAAACAAGGTGCACTTGCGTCGACATTAATCAAACTAACTACAACACACGGTGTCAAATGTAAGGATGGAATCCTGATCGCAATCGAGTTAACAAACAAGGATTTAGGTGATTTTATTGGCACCACTCGTGAAAGCGTTAATCGTCTCTTAAACGGCTGGAAACGAGAAGGAATCGTCGAAATGTATGACCACCAAATAGTAATCTACCGAATGAATCGTTTATATGAAATTTGCGAGCATTCAGGTGGAGTTCATTAGGGACATAGGGACAGGTTCTTTGTCCCACCATGGAAGAAGGTGACCAATATGAGGTCACCTTCTTTGTGTTTTATTTAGAGAATAGAAAAGTCCATAAATAATAAATAAGCGCATGGCCTCGGAAAACATCCGAATCCATACGCTTATTTTTATATCAATGCTTTTATACGAGTTTTCGACTTTGTGTTTTTTTGCCAAAGCATGGTAATAAATAAAGTGATCATTAGAAGTAAAAGCCCTAACACAAATGGATAGATAATCTGGACGTCATACAATAAACCACCAAGTGTCGGTCCTAATATATTTCCAATGCTCATGTAGGCGTTGTTCATCCCCATTGCAAATCCTTGTTCATTCCCGGCAAGCTTCGAAATCAATGTGTTTAACACCGGACGAAGAATGGAAGTTGCAAGGAAGATGAGTAGTGAAATGCCAAAAAATTGTTCAAAACTATTTGCAAATATTGAAAAAAGGAATCCGACAGCAGCTACAGCAATAAAAATATTTAAAATTTTTCCTTCTCCAAAGCGAGTGACCATGCGATCCACAACAAATAATTGAACAATGACACTCACAATTCCAGTTGATGTGACCATCAAGGCGATTTCCTGTGGTGTTGCATTGAATTGATTATCAACAAACAGACCAATGACAGATTCAAATGCCATTAAACCAAAGCTCATTACAAGTGTGATAATCAATGGGATGAAAAATGGCATACGTACTGAGCGTACCAGTTTTTTTGCCATGGTTTCATCATCAACGGGCATGAAGCCATCTACTTTTTGTTGGCTCTCCTTTAGGACCGCAAAGGAGAAAATAACGGATACAAGGGAAACCAAGGCGGATATTAAGAAAGGAAATTTCAAGCCAAAGTCAGCTAAAAATCCGCCAATCCCAGGTCCTACTACAATTCCAAGGGACATTGCCGCTGAGATGTAACTATTCCCTTTTGCACGTTGTTCCATTGTCGTGATATCTGCAACATAGGCAAATATTGAGGGAATGAGAAGGGCTGCACCAATTCCACCAACGACGCGAGATGCATACAGTAGCCAAATCGAATTCACAAAATAAAAAATAAACATGGAAAGTGTTAAACCACTAAGTCCATAGATAATCATTTTTCTACGGCCATATTGATCCGTCCACTTTCCAGCTATTGGTGAAAATATAAATTGTGCTCCTGCAAATATGGCAATCATCAGGCCAGCTGCTTTTCCACCCTCATTAATCGATTCAAGATAAGCAGGTAAAATGGGTATAATAATCCCGAAACTTCCGATTGCAATAAACATATTAATCATCAAAATGATCATTTTTTTTCGTTGGTCTGCCGTCATCGATCCACCTCTTTTTTTATATATTTTAAGTAAATTAATTTCAATTCTATGTTTCAATAACTATACTAAGTTATTACAACTTCTACACAATGTCAAAGAGAATATGTACCAAAAATTCGACAAAAAACGGATAGACAAGCATGATGGGAAAAAAGGATATAATAAAAAGAAAAAAACGAGGTCGTTCCATGAAGAGTTTTGCTAACTTTAATTTAAGTAATGAAATCGTAAAGGCACTATCGGGTTTGCAGTATCAAACACCGACTGAAATTCAAGCAAAGGTCATTCCTGTTGCTTTGCAAAAAAAAGATATTGTTGGAAAATCGCAAACTGGAAGTGGTAAGACGGCAGCATTTGCCATTCCGATTTGTGAAATGGTCGAGTGGGAGGAAAACAGACCACAAGCTCTGATTTTAACTCCAACTAGAGAGCTTGCAGCACAGGTGAAGGATGATGTAATTCATATTGGTCGCTTTAAACGAATAAAAGCGACTGCGATATTTGGAAAGCAATCTTATGAACGACAAAAGCTAGAGCTAAAACAAAAGACGCATGTTGTTGTCGGCACACCTGGAAGAGTGCTGGATCATCTTGAAAAGGGTAGCTTGAATGTGGACAACCTTAAGTTTTTAGTGATTGATGAAGCGGATGAGATGTTGAATATGGGTTTTATTGAGCAGGTAGAAGCTATTATCAAAGCATTGCCAAAAGCTCGAGTGACCATGTTATTTTCGGCAACCTTACCGGATGATATCGAAAATCTTTCGGTTCAATATATGAAATCACCTGTGTATATACACATTGAAAATGCAGCTAAACCCAATATTAATCATTTCTTAATAAAGACTGAGGAAGAAGACAAGCTTTCCCTTTTAAAGGCTGTTACGATCATTGAAAATCCGGATAGTTGTATCATTTTCTGCAGGACACAGCAGGGTGTGGATGAATTATATCGAAAGTTGAAAAAAGCCAATTATTCATGTGACAAACTCCATGGTAGTATGGTTCAAGAAGACCGTTTTGCGGTGATGGATGATTTTAAGAAGGGTAAGTTTCGTTATTTAGTTGCGACTGATATTGCAGCACGGGGAATAGATGTTGAAAATATTTCTCTTGTCATCAGTTTCGACGTGCCTCAGGACAAAGAACGATATGTTCACCGAATCGGGAGGACAGGTCGAGCAGGTAAAACGGGGAAAGCCATTACTTTTTCAACATCGAGAGAAGAGAATGTAGTGAAAGATATCGAAAACTACATTGGGGAAGAAATTAAGAAAATCGAATCTCCAAGTAATGTGGAGATTGCTCGTGCAAAAGCAGCATTTGACGAAAAGATGAACACAAGACCACGTCTTAAACACGATAAAGCGGAGAAAGTAAACAAGGATATAGTAAAGCTATACTTTAATGGTGGAAAGAAAAAGAAGCTAAGAGTAGTGGACTTTGTTGGTACGATTGCAAAAATACCCGGAGTCACGGCTGAGGATATTGGCATCATTACCATCCAGGAGAATGCAACCTATGTTGATATTCTAAACGGTAAAGGACAGTTAGTTTTAGAAAAAATGAAACATACAACCATCAAAGGAAAACAGCTTAAAGTGCATATTGCTAGATAAAAAAATGGAGCATTCCCCGGATGCTCCTAATTGATTTAGGTCTGATTTATCGAACATAAACTTCTTAACAATTTATCTCTTCCTCAACCTTTCTTTGTATATGCACTAACATTTTTGAACATAGACATGCAGACCAGAATACTCATAAAAGGAGCAAGATATTGTTATAATGGGAGATAACTAAAAAGGACAATGCAGAGGAGGACCGGGTATGACGAAAACAAATGTGGACGATTATCTTCAACAGGGGATACATGGGGCAAAGGAAATAAAACCAGAAGAGCGGAAAAAATTCCTGGGGACCATTAGAGAACGGGTTGAATTTGCACTGACACAGTCCCAGGTTCGAGAAAATAAGGTATATCAAGAGATACAAGATTCTTGTAAAAAACATAAGGAAGTACATATGTACTTAAACGGCCATATAGATTATCGCTTTTTATCCAAATATGTGAAGGTAGCGGTTGCAAATAATATTGAATATACAATTGTTACAAATAAAGAATACAATTCAGACCTCGGACTTGTGCTCGCGTTTGACTATGCGATTGACAAAGAGGATATCTATATCGGTTATAAAGTAAAACCAAATTTGTCACAACCAAATAAAAAGGAGAAAAAAGGACTCTTCTCACTTTTTAAAAAAAGCTTTAAAAAGTAGGGTAAGGGGTACGTTACAAGGAGAGAAATTCGAAATTCATAAGCAAATGAAATCAATTAATAGTAATAATAGTCCACGAAAAAGCATGGAATGGCTCCAATGCTTTTTTTTATGTGCTTTTGAATAGAGAAACGATAATATCCCTTGCATATTAACATAAAGCCAGGGTTAAGCTTTATTTAGAAAGTGCAAACGAACGAGTAACTAGGAATAGTAAATGTCTGCACGATAAAAGTAAAAATGAATGAGGTTTCCTATGGAATTACAGAAAAACAAACTTTTTAATGAAAAATTATCTATCTTAGCATGGAAATTATCAATAGGCTCTATTCTATCATGGGAGTTATCCGAGCTTTTAGGGTCCCACCATCCTTATTTATCTCCACTTACTGTCATCCTAACGATTCAATATACTATGGATAAAACGATTAGCCTTTCGATAAAACGTATGATAGGAACGATTATCGGAATATTTGTGACAGTCTTGATAGCAAAACATTTACCCATTGAGGGGTGGAGCTTGGGTATTTTAATCCTTGTAGGGTGTTACATCTCCATGTATTTAAAATTGGACAAAAAGGTCCTCCATCAGGTTTCACTCACGATCTTATTTGTGTTTGTTTTTGAACATCAATCAAAGAGCTACGCCATAGATAGGTTGAGAGACACACTAATCGGTGTATTAGTTGCAGGTCTCCTTCAATTAATATGGCATCGGATATTTTCACAAAAAACTTGACCGGACCCAGGTACGTTTGGGGTCCACTTTTTGTCATTCTTCTCTTATTGCTAGTTAATAAAACTATTTTTAGAGCATTCTAATATATTTATCCGTTGCAACATGTCTAACATTTACATCTACTAAAAATAAAAGGAATGTGTAAATAAGAATGTTTCGTACAAGACCAGTTTTTTGTCCTCCGAAGTATGTAGTCAGAAATGAGTTTGTTAGAAGGGTCCATCCAATCATCCAGCCAGTTGTCCATGTGAACCGTATAAATGTGATTGATGTGCCAAAACACATTATTAAACCAATTAGAAAACTGAAGTTCTACATCATAGACGAAATCCCGTTTTTTCTAAAATCCACGCTTGTCCATGTCGGATCATGAGCTTGATTCATAGTCTATGATATCTTCGAATAAGGAGGTGCTTCTATGAGCTACGAAGGCGGCGGACACACTATGGGTGCAGGATTTGCATTGATTGTTGTACTTTTCATCCTGCTTATCATTGTTGGTACTTCATATGTCGGTGGTGGATACTAAACACCCCTAACCTGGAACAAATTATTCAAACCTCCAACAAAAAAGAGAAGCGTGTTATAGCGCTTCTCTTCCTCTTATTTTACGAGTCAAGTTCCTTGTCAATGCGCCTTCCATAACTGCTGATCGTCCATTCCTGAATTGAAAATTCTCTTAAAGACAAAGTAAAAAGCAATAGGCATAAACAATGACACAAATACATAATAGAGGTATCTAAAGATTCTCAAAATCTCTACTTTGCATTGCACGAAAAAAATGTCCTTTATAATGCCACCTGAAAATATCATCACCTTATATGACCTTTGTCATGTGGGTCGATGGAGTCTTGCCACCCACCAAACATCTAAAGAAATTAGGTCGAACTATCATTAACATTTGGTCTTTACTGGAATATGATAATCATAAGGGTGTGGTACGATGCAAAATGAAGATAATATACAGAGGGATATCGAATTTATTGCCTCTCTTCAAAGAGACCTAAATATTGTTACAGCTGGATTATTATTAACGGGGCAAATAACAATAATTGGAGTGTTTATTACACCACCAGAATTTAGTCTTTCTTTAAGCGGCCCCATTTTTGGAAGAGCTAGATTAGAGGGGAAAAATGGAAATGAAATCTCAACTGCTATAGTTGATGTTATAGATGTAATTATCGCAATTCTTTTACTTGTGGATGCGATTCGAGTTATAGGCTCTGTTTTTGGGCCAAGTCGATTTTCCATTAATGTTAGTGGTCCAATTTTTGGGGCACCCCTATATGAACCAACACTCCCTATTCTGAAGCAAAACTATCGCTTTTATAGAAAAATAGTTTCGAAATATTTTGATGTTGACAATGCGATTTTTAAAAATTTTTAAGGAGTGGACATAATGTCTTTAACTGATTTACCGACGATTAAACCTTCAGATAATCAAATTTTTTTAATGGCACTAGCCGTGGGCGTTTTTCTTTTCTTTTTTACAGAGAGAAAAGAAAGCGATTCAACCCAAATGTCATGAATAAAACTAGAAATATTTATGACAGAGCTTGTTTAGGGAAACGTTCACACGTATACCTATACAAACGCAAAAAAGTGGACAATTTGTCCTCTTTTTTTTGTTGCTGGTTATGATTTTAACAAAAAAGAAAAGAGGAAAGTTCTCAAAATGCATCCATATATTATAAAGAAAATGAAATAAGGGGTGATAAAAAATAAATATTATTGGGAAGAGTGTGATCCGAAAAGAAGCCAATGATAAGGTGACTGGAAGAGCAAAGTATACAGCGGACGAACGTTCGGTTAATACACTTCACGTGAGCATGAAAACAAGTCCATATGGACATGCAAAAATTGTTTCAATAGATGAAACAGCAGCTAAAAAAATTCCTGGTGTAAAAGGAATTATCGTTGGAAGGAGTGATTTTCCACTTACGGGTGAAGAAATAAGAGATCGTCCTCCCATTGCAGTAGAGAGGGTACGTTACTATGGAGAGCCTGTAGCTCTTGTAGTGGCAGAACGCCCGGAAATAGCCAAAAAAGCAGCAGAATTGATTGACATAAAATATGAATTACTACCCGTCGTTAATAATCCTTCAGAAGCACTCAAAGAAGATTCTCCAATCATACACCCAAACTTAGGTAATTATGAAATTATAGGAACTGCCTATCCTATACCCAATTCAAATATCGCAAATACGACAAAAATACGTAAAGGGAACATGGACCTGGGCTGGAAGCAATCGGAAGTGATTGTAGAGGGAACATATAGGTTTTCCCCATCTAGCCATGCAGCTATGGAAACGAGAAGTGCAACAGCAGAAATAAAACCAGATGGATATGTTTACATTACGACTTCCTCCCAAGCACCATTCATGGTGAAAAAGTTACTTAGTATTTATTTTAATATAGAAGTAGGAAAAATCATTGTTGAAACCCCCTTCGTAGGAGGAGGCTATGGAGGAAAGGCTCCAGTTCAATGGGAAATTCTTGCTTATCTTGCTTCGCGAGCAGTCGGAGGAAGACGTGTACAACTTACATATACACGAGAAGAAGATTTAACAACTGCCCCATGTCATGTTGGTTTAGAAGCGAAAGTAAGAATTGGATGTACAAAAGAAGGGATTATTAAAGCTGCTGAAATGCTATACCTTTTCGATGGTGGTGCCTATTCCGATAAAGCGATTGATGTAAGCCGAGCTGGAGGAGTTGATTGTACAGGACCCTACCATATAGAAAATGTATGGTGCAATTCATTATGTATCTACACGAATCACCCATATGGAAGTCCGTTCAGAGGGTTTGGTCATTCGGAAGTATTATTTGCGTTTGAACGAACAATGGATAAATTATCGCGAAAATTAGGAATAGATCCACTTGAGTTACGAAAGAAAAACGCCATTTTGCCTGGACACACAACTCCGACACAGGTTGTTTTAAACAGAAGCAATGTGGGAAATTTACCAGAGTGTATTGATCGTTTAAAAGAACTGATGAACTGGAGTCAGGGCCAAATAGAAGAAGTAAATGAAAGAAAGATTCGGGTTAAGGGGGTTGCGTGCAGTTGGAAAACATCAACCATTGATACGGACGCAAGTTCCGGCGCTATCCTTACATTTAATCCAGACGGAAGTATTAACTTAATGTCAGGTGTAGTTGAAATTGGAACAGGTACAAAAACCGTCCTGGCTCAAATACTTGCAGAAAGATTAAAGGTCAGCGTTGATAAAATACATGTAAGAATGAAGATTGACACACAAACGACCCCTGAGCATTGGAAGACAGTCGCCAGTAGAGGTACTTTTATGGGGGGAAGAGCGGTGTTAGAAGCGGCAGAAGATGTTATTAGACAAATAAAGGACATTGCTGCTTGTGTATTAAGGACATCGACAGAAGACCTTGAAGTAGCTAATGGTAAAGTGTTTTTACGTGATGATCCAAAAGTTAGTTTGGATTTTAAAGAAGTCGTCTATGGATATAAATTTCCAAATGGAAATACAATTGGCGGACAGATTATTGGTCGCGGGAAATATGTTTTAAGAAGAATGACAAAGCTAGACCCTCATACAGGCGCTGGTCAACCCGGGCCGGAATGGACTGTAGTAGCCCATGCTGTCGAAGTGGAATACGATAAAAGAGATTTTACCTACAAACTAATAAATGCCGCATCGGTAGTAGACATAGGAGCTGTCTTGAATCATAAAGCTGCACTCGGTCAGGTGATGGGAGCTATGAGTATGGGGTTAGCTTACGCCGGAAGAGAAACTTTCGTTTTTGATCATTTAGGCAGAGTAACAAACCTACAGCTCCGAACATATCGACCGATTCATTACGGAGAAAATCCGAATTATCTTGTAGATTTTGTGACTACACCAGAGGTAGACGCTCCCTATGGGGCGAGAGGGGTTGGAGAACACGGATTATTAGGAATGCCTGCAGCACTTGCTAATAGCCTAACTCTTGCAGCAGGTGTAGAGCTAGATGAACTTCCAGTGACGCCTGAATTAATTTGGAGATGTAAGGGGGAGGTGATTTGATCTCATATGATTTCGAGTACCACAAACCCCAAACCTATCAGGAAGCAGTAAGTTTATTCAAAGATTTAGACAAAGAGGGAAAATCTCCAATGTATTATTCTGGTGGAACTGAAATTATTACATTAGGAAGATTAAATATCGTAAGAACTGGTTCAGTTATCGATATTAATGACATCCTTGAATGCAATGTTCAAGAGTTAAATGAGGAGTTCCTGATATTAGGTGCTACTCTTACACTAACCACTATTGAGGAGAGAAACCTGTTTCCGTTATTGAGTAAAACAGTTGCCGAAATTGCTGACCGTACAGCTAGAAATAAGATTACAGTCGGTGGAAATATATGCGGACAGATTTTTTATCGGGAAGCGGTATTGCCTTTTTTACTTACAGATAGCACCATGGTCATTGCAAATAACCAAGGAATAAAAAGTGTTCCGATTACGGAAATCTTTCATGAGCAGCTTCTATTAAAACGGGGCGAGTTTCTAATACAAATTAAAACAAATCGAAAACTTTTAGAAATGCCCTATTTTACTATAAAAAGAAGAAGACAATGGAACACAGGTTATCCATTGATTACAGTGGCTGCTCTTAAAGTTGAACAGGTTATCAGAGTTGCAATTAGTGGCCTTTCTCCTTTTCCATTTCGTTCAAATCAAATGGAGGATGCTCTAAACAAAACAGAGCTTTCCCATAAAGAGAGAGTCGAGCTCGCAATTAATAGTTTAAATGTACCTGTTTTAAATGATACGGAAGGTACTTCACGATACAGAATTTTTGTATTAAAAAATATCCTTTATGATGTGCTGCAAACATTAGGAGGAGAGGGACATGAAGACATCTGAATACAGTCAAAGGTCAACGTTACTGATAAATGGTGAGGAATCAGAGGTATCCTTTCGAATGTCAGATATTCTTTTAGATGTTTTACGTAATCAACTGGGGTTAACAGGTGCCAAACCTGGCTGTTTAAACGGTGACTGTGGGGCATGTACGGTTATCATGGATGGGATTGCCCAAAAGTCCTGCCTTTCTTTAGCAGTCGAGTCCATTGGAAAAGAAATTATAACGATTGAAGGACTAGATGCACCCATTCAAGGGGCATTTATAGATTGCTTTGCCTTTCAATGTGGATATTGTACACCGGGTTTTATTATGAATTGCCATTCTTTACTAAAATCGAGGAAGAACCCCACGGATAAAGAAATAACGAAGTGGCTTGAATCAAATATCTGCCGCTGTACTAGTTATTTGGAAATCGAGAAAGCGGTCAAATCAGTCATAGACTTTACGAATGATCATGAGTTATGAGCAAGTTGGTGATAACATGAACGATGTTTATCAAGTCATAGAACGAGCAATAACGAGTACTCAACCAAGTGTAATGGCAACAATCATTAAAGTAGAGGGCTCTGCCTATCTAAAGGAAGGAACCTCTATGTTGTTTTTTGAGGATGGAAGAAAAATTGGCCTGATTAGCCCCGGCTGCATAGAAGAAGATTTGAGCTACGGGGTGAAAGAAGTATTCGAAGATGGCAAAAGCAAAACGATTATTTACAATTCAAGGGCAGAAGATGATGTAATATGGGGACAAGAAATAGGTTGTGGAGGAGTAATCTATATTTTACTTGAATTGGTGGATGATCACTTTAAGGAAAACTTAAGAAAAGTTCATAACCAACTTAAAAGTGGCAGATGGGTTTTACATGTAATCAAATTTTCCTCGAACTTTACAGTTGAATTTTCAGGCTACCTTACTGAAAATGGGGAATTGATTGGTGATAAACGGGTAAAAACCTTCGATAATAGCAAGTGGCACAATAAATCAGGATTCTCAAATCTAGTATACTACCATACCTATACACCCAAAAAACGACTGATCATATTTGGGGCTGGCCCGGATGTAAAACCTTTAGTGGAATTAGCAGCAAAAACAGGGTTTTCAGTCATTGTTTGTGATTGGCGTGAGTCACTCTGTAACAGAGACTACTTTCCCCAAGCCGATCAGTTCATCATTGGGTTTCCAAAGGATATTTTTCAGAAATTCACCTTCACTCATAAAGATTATGTTGTCTTAATGACTCATAATTTAAAAAGGGATAAAGAAATTGTATCCTTTCTATTAAAAATGAACCTTCGATATTTTGGTATTTTAGGATCCAAGCAGAGAATTGATTTGTTGATTGGGGAAAATAGCAAACCCTGTTGGGTTTCAGCCCCAGTAGGCTTGTCAATAGGTGCACAGGGAGCTACTGAAATAGCAATAAGTATCATTGCAGAAATAATTTTAGTAATCAGAGGTAGATCATTGGCGGAGGGTGCTACAAATGAAAGTGGTTGGCATTTATCTCGCAGCGGGAAAGAGTAGTCGAATGGGAGAAAATAAATTATGGCTTGAGTTTAGGGGGCTTCCTTTAGGATCTGTTGCCTTAAAAAACGCTCTTGAGTCTGCGATAGATTATATTCTGGTTATGACAAACAGTAATGATTCATTGCACTGGGTTGATTCGACTTTAAAATCGAACTCAAATCAGAAGAGATGGAATATTATTCAATTAAAAGAGAACGATAGGGGGCTGTCTTACTCAATAAAAATGGGTTTAAAGGAAGCTATAAAAATGAACGCAGATGCAGTGATTATTTTGCTCGCCGATCAACCATTTGTAACTTCTCAAATGATTAATTATCTTATTAAGGCATATGGTTCGAATAAATTGAAAGAAATTCTAGGGTACAGACATAAGGGAATAGTCTATCCTCCCATACTGTTTTCAAAAGAAACATTTCCTAAACTGATAGAATTGGAAGGGGATATTGGCGCTAAGAAAATAGTCATAAATTATGATGAAAAGAAAAAGGTTTTGTATGACACCGAGATTGAAAAAGTTAGAGATGTCGATACACCAGAAGATTATAATATGATCAAGAAATACGAATGTTAACAGGTGAACAATATGCAATTACCTCAAATAAGATGTTACATATAGGTTTTTTATAAGACTTATATATAACGCCTTATTTTTTATGCCGTAAATATATGTATAGGCATATGTCTACTCCTCTTTTAAATTGGACACATACACTAAATCGAAATGACCTGAGGAGGAGAAAGAATGGGAATGAATTTTTATGAAAATATGATGTTGCACAATTATGATTCGTCTTACCGTAATATTGGTTATTTTCCTGGTATTAGCATGATTTTTGGAGGTCTCCCTGTAGAATATGGCGGTTTCTCTGTCGGACTAGGCGGCTTCCCTGTTGGATTAGGAGGATATCCTTATGGATTAGGAGGTACCCCCACTGGATTAGGAAGTTTCCCTACTGGAATAGGAAGTCTCCCTGTTGGATTCGGAGCTCCTGGATTTGGAGCCCACGGTTTAGGAGTTGGAAGCGCTGGGTTTGGAGCTCACGGGTTCGGAGCCCATGGATTTGGAGGAGCTCACGGGTTTGCAGGTGTAGGGGCTCATCGGCGCAGTCTCTGAAACCCTTAAAAGAAGTATGGTTAATAATTAGCAATTGGGTTTAGTTTATCGACCAAAAAGTGAAAAGTGATTAATTGCATCCCAATGTTTGTATAAGTAATGTTGTGGATGCAATTAATTTTAATTTTTTGTACTATGGCAAAAAGTAATTTAATAGTGAAGTTTTAATTTAAATAAATACATAATTCAAAATCACTATTCTCTTGTCAGTGAATAATCGTCTTACTCTATTTTTTGATCGAATTCATAAAAACCTTTTTGATTCGAATCCATAACACAGGGTTCTCGACCTATTAATGATGTTTGTCTTTGAAGCACCAGAGGCGGAGGAAATCACCGTGCTGGAAAATCAACGAAAAGAAGCAGATTTAGAAGAGCTTCCATATCCAATGCTTTATCAATGATGTTCATAACTTTGTGGATAATGTGGATAAAAACGATTCTTTTCTGTGGATAACGTGGATATTGTGGAAAAATAAAATGGGTGCGATTTCAAATCTATCCACAAAAGGATCCACATGTTGTGGAAAACAAATGTTCTTATGTGGATAAGTTGAATCTTTGCTTCATGAATGTGAACGGAGGTCATTGAATGGAAGTACATTTCTGGTGGACAGCATATCCTTTGCTCCTACTAGCCGCATACGAGTATCGAATTTCAATTGGGCCATGGTTTCGAAGCTTATTCACACTTAATCCACAGCCTGAATTAATGCTAGGAGTTCCTGCCCTGTTTAAAATTCATGTCATCCTGTCGTTTCTGTTATTTGCATCAATTCCATTTACAAAGCTCGTGCATATGTTCAGTTTCCCATTGCGCTACCCAGCAAGAGCACCACAGCAGTACCGCTCGCGTAATGGATATTCGAAAAATACGCGTCAAAACTAAGGGGAGGACTGACCTTCTCTTTTTTGATTTTAAAATTTTAGCCAAAGTGGGAAAGAAGGATTATTTTCATCGAAAAAGGGTGGTTGATTTTGACACGTCAGCGGGATTTTCTGTGGTCTGAGTCCAAAATCCGCCTTGATTTTGACAGGTTAGCAATCTTTTTTGTGACTTGTGTCCAAATGCATGTCTGATTCTGACAGTGGCACTCTTATTTCGATTAAGTCCATATAAT
>NZ_JBALOV010000063.1:0-7351 GCF_036965045.1 Bacillus sp. JJ1533
TATCGTTTGTAATAGCGGCCATACTGATTTCACCTTGCATATGCCGGGTTAATTTTTCAACCAATGCTGTTTTTCCAGCACCAACAGGTCCCCCTACTCCAATTTTAATAGGTTCCATAAAAACACTTCCTTTAATCTATTAATCAACATTAAGACGCGAAAATTCGGACATTCACACGTTCATGCTGCATTTGCGATAGTTCCAGACCGGGAGAGACAATCCCAAAGTCGTCTTCGTCCATTTCCTCTACCTTTGCAACAGCCTCTGTTAAAACATCTTGAAACTCTTGAATCGTTTTCTGACCTGCTGTTTGGCCCAAAGGTATAGCCCGAACCGCATTTTGCACAAGGCTTGAAACAGTCGAATATAAATAGCACAAAATAGTAGTGAATGCGGGCACACCAAGATGTTGGCCCACAATCGTAAATACAATCGCCGGATGCCCGAAAGATTTGTTTTGTTTGATTCGCTCACCGTACTCAGACAGAACCGGAATGTCGTAAAGGGATTTTACGAGTATGAGCATCCTGTCTCCTACCCTTTGGGTACCCTCTCTCGTTTCCCTTGGCAAGTTTTGCGCGTTCAACATCCGGTCTAACATCCATATTTTTTCGAAGTCTCCCTTTTCTAATGCTTCGTATACGAGGCGGCAGGCAAGACCGTCGGAATAAACGAGCTGCTCATTTACATACACATGCAACCAGCTACTGAATGATTCTTGATTATGTACTTTGTCTGCTTGAATATAAGTCTCCAGCCCATATGAATGACTAAACGCCCCTGTCGGAAAGTTGGAATCACATAACTGAAATAATGAAAGGATATTTTTATCCATGGCTGTGCCCGATATGGCGAAACGCCTTTTTCACTTTCCGCTTTTCACGTTGATAAGGAATCTGAAGCTCTTGCAGTAATTCTTCTACGAGGTAATCATACTGAACAAGCATCTCGTCCTCTTCAAATTGGGCCGGGAGATGACGATTCCCCAGTTGGTGGGCAATTGTCCCCATCTCCTTCAGGCTACGTGGTTTTATCACAATTAACTCATCGGAAAGGACATCTATGATGATTAAGTTCTTTTCATCCATATAGAGGACATCACCAGCAACGAAGTCACGCGGTTCTTTTAATCGAATTCCAATTTCCTTGCCATGGTCGGTCGTCACCCTCTGAATCCGTTTCATTAAATGATCGCTTTCAAGGTACACCTTTTCAATATGGCGCTTTTCAATCTCTTCTTTTTCCATATCATCAATATTTGTTACAATTTTTTCTACTAACAAGATCTTCACCTCAAAATAGGAAATATCGTTGTCCCATTGGTACCTGGTCAACCGGCTCACACGTAATTAATTCTCCGTTTACCCTTACTTCATACGTTTGCGGATCAACCGTTATTTCAGGAGTTTCGGAATTCAGCTTCATATCTTTCTTCGTCAGTTTCCGAATACCTCGAACTGGAAGAATCATTTTTTGTAGCCCAAGCTTTTCATGCACTTTCTCATCGAAGGCAGCTTGGGAAATAAACGTAATGGATGAGCTGGATAATGCTTTTCCGTATTGCGCATACATTGGACGATAAATAACAGGCTGCGGTGTTGGGATAGACGCATTCGCATCACCCATCAATCCCTCGACAACAAATCCATTTTTCAGAATCATTTCAGGTTTTACCCCGAAGAAGGCTGGATTCCAAATCACAAGGTCCGCAATTTTCCCAACTTCGATGGATCCAACATGCTCGGAAATTCCATGGGTGATAGCAGGGTTAATCGTATATTTAGCAACATAACGCTTTGCACGATTATTATCAGAAAGCTCAGTATCACCCTCTAAAATTCCCCTTTGTTTTTTCATTTTGTCAGCCACTTGCCATGTCCGCAAAATAACTTCGGCTATCCTTCCCATCGCCTGTGCATCCGAGCTAGTCATACTGAATACACCCATATCTTGGAGAATATCCTCAGCGGCAATGGTTTCACGTCTAATGCGTGAATCGGCAAATGCAAGATCCTCTGGAATAGAAGCATTTAAGTGGTGGCAAACCATTAGCATGTCCATATGCTCATCCACTGTGTTCACTGTATAAGGAAGGGTCGGATTTGTTGAGGACGGAAGAATATTCATATAGCTGGCTGATTTAATTAAATCCGGCGCATGTCCGCCCCCCGCTCCTTCTGTATGGTACATATGTAAGACACGATCTTTAATTGCTGCCATCGTATTTTCCATAAATCCGCCTTCATTCAACGTATCGGCATGAAGAGCGACTTGCACATCATATTTGTCAGCAACCCTTAATGCATAGTCTAAGGCAGATGGGGTTGCTCCCCAGTCTTCATGAACTTTCAGACCTATAGCACCGGCACGCACTTGCTCTGCTAGTGGCTCTTCGGCAGTCGCTTGCCCTTTTGAAGTGAATCCAACGTTAATTGGCAATCCTTCCGCTGCTTGGAGCATTTTGTGCATATGCCATGCACCAGGAGTAACCGTTGTTGCTTTTGAGCCGGCAGCTGGACCTGTACCTCCCCCAATTAATGTCGTTAGACCCGCAGCTAATGCTGTTCTAATTTGTGTCGGGTTAATAAAATGAACATGGGTATCGATTCCACCAGCTGTTACAATCATTCCTTCACCAGCAATGATTTCCGTTCCCGCTCCGATCACAATATCCACCTTATCCATAATCAACGGGTTACCAGCTTTACCGATGCCGGCAATTTTACCATCACGGATTCCGATATCTGCTTTATAAATGCCGGTATAGTCTAAAATGACTGCGTTAGTAATGACCAAATCTGCAATTCCATCACCACGTGTTACTAGAGGGTGTTGCCCCATTCCGTCACGAATTACCTTCCCGCCACCGAATACCACTTCTTCTCCGTAGACAGTATGGTCCTTCTCAATTTGAATAATTATATCTGTATCTGCCAAACGAATAGAATCTCCTGTAGTCGGTCCATACATTTGGGCATACTGCTTTCTAGACATTTTGAAACTCATTTGTTATCCCTCTTTTCTAGTGAGCCGTCTACTTTATTATTAAATCCATAGACACGACGTTCTCCGGCATAATCAATCAGCTCGATTTCCTTTTCATCTCCTGGTTCAAAACGTACAGCTGCTCCAGCGGGGATGTTTAGACGTTTTCCGTATGCTTGATCTCTATCAAATTGGAGTGCTTCATTGACTTCATAAAAGTGAAAATGGGAGCCCACCTGAACAGGACGGTCTCCTGTATTTGTCACAGATAATTTGGATGCTTCCCTTCCGGCATTACAAATGATGTCTTCTTCTTTTAAAAATAATTGGCCTGGCTGCATGTAAATAGCCTCCTGTTACTTTTTATTTTATTGGACTATGTACGGTCACAAGCTTTGTTCCATCTGGAAACGTAGCTTCTACCTGGATATCATCAAGCATCTCCGGAATACCTTCCATTACATCATCACTTGTCAAAATCGTGGCTCCATATTCCATCAATTCTGCAACTGTTTTTCCATCACGTGCACCCTCTAATACTTCATGGGTGAGAAGTGCAACTGCTTCTGGATAATTCAATTTCAATCCTCTTTCTCTCCGCCGCCTAGCTAGGTCGGCCGCAACAACAATCATGAGCTTGTCTATCTCACGTGGTGATAATAGCATGGTACATCCTCCTATTTTTAAAACTTTTTAGAAATTTAACTAAACCTTTTTGTATGTTCTCCAGTTTTTTCCTTATTTAAACAAACCATTTATTTAAAACAATAAATAAAAACACCGGCAACCGACTGGCTTTTTAAAGATATGCTTTTTTTATGTGATAATCGTGGTTCTTTTTATTTAATCCTTATTAACAGGAGATACTATCGAGGAGGTAACGAAGAAAGAATAGAATTACTGCCGTGAAGTTACGGCTTGTTTTGAGAGAGATCACGATTTATTTTTGGAAGGAGGGATTTCGTGGATAACACCAATCCCAAGCCATGGGTAGAGGGAAGATTATTCTCCTTTCTGACGTCGGCTCTAAAAGGCATTTCTCAAGTTATGCTCATTGAAAATGCTCTTTCTGGAATTATCATACTCATAGCTATAACAATCTTTTCCTATTCTTTAGGAATCATCGCCTTTTTATCAGCCTTGATTGCCAACATTATGGGGAGGATAGGAGGTGTGGAGGAACAAACGATCAATCAGGGGCTGTTAGGTTACAATTCCGTGTTGACAGGAATAGCACTGACCTTATTCCTAACAGGGCCTTACCACTGGATATTTGCCCTCGTTGGGGCTGCAGTTACGGCAGTATTTACAGCCAGTATGATTCATGTTTTGAAGAATACGGGGATCCCCGTTCTTACTTTTCCTTTTATCATCCTGACCTGGTTTACATTGCTCGCAACTTACCGTTTGAAGGCTATTCACTTAACCGCAAAGTTGGTACCTGAGGATATTTTCTATTGGGGATTGGATACGTCTGGAAAAATTAACTGGTCAGAAGCGGCATTTAACGGAATTGGACAGATATTCTTCGTTCATAGCACTTTATCAGGTATTCTGCTTTTTGCAGCGGTTTTTTTGGCAGGATGGAAACTGGGCCTTTATGCTATTTTAGGAAACTTGCTGGCTTTATTGACATCATTTTTCCTTGGAGGAGAATACAATCCGATTTACATGGGGCTTTATGGATACAATGCGATATTAACCATCTTAGCCGTGTCAGTCGTATATAAGACAGATCAAAACCGTCTTGCGTTTTTCTCCGGCATCGTTGCTACTTGTGTAACTGTTCCGTTAATAGCAAGTATAACGACTTGGCTTCAGCCATTCGGACTCCCGGCTTTAACCATGCCTTTCGTTCTTAGTACATGGCTTTTCCTGGGGGCCAGAATGGTCATGCCGAACCTTTAATTAAAAATTACTCGCTTGCTATGTAAATAGTAGGCATACACCATCCTGTTTAGGGAAAACTTGAATGAAATTACTACTTAGGAGGAGCTCATATGTTTAAAAACTTCGAAATAAGACCAATGTTTGAAGATCAGGTTCATGAACGTCATCAATTTACAATAACTGTTGATGGAACTGATTATCAAGGACTTTTCCACGAAGGAGAAATTCATTGGTTTCATCCACATCCTAAACATACTTTCGAGGAAAGCCATGTTGAAGCGATAGAATCTCAAGTCCACGAAAAGATTTCAGAACACCTGGAGCAATAACTATGAAAAAGTGGCTGATTTAATTTGTAAAATCTGTTGGTTTTTGGTCGGAATGTCCTTCATTACCTGATGAAGGACTTTTCCGAACAAATTCATAGACAGAATATCCTTCATCAGAATTTGGTCTATAAGATAACCTGGCAAACGCCTGATCCTTCTTGTCTATAAACAGCTATATTTTCTTTTTTGAGACAATTTGGTTCCAATTCCCGAAATTCGTTAAATCCTTTGTACAGAAGGAACACTCTGAATCATGAATCGTTTAACACCTCTTTTTAATTCAAAATAAAAACGCCCAATTTGTGGACGCAAAAATAAGTAGTATCCCGATTATCTTTCATATATTACCTACAATAATCCTATACCTTTCGTATTGTAAAAAACTTTGTCAAAAGCCATGTTCCTGGAGAAAAACCTAGTGTTAATTGCCATGCACCAAGACCTTGCAATCCATATTCATGAATAAGTAACATTTTAGCCCCCATGCTTC
Organism: Bacillus sp. JJ1533; assembly: GCF_036965045.1. Classification (NCBI taxonomy): domain Bacteria; kingdom Bacillati; phylum Bacillota; class Bacilli; order Caryophanales; family Bacillaceae; genus Bacillus; species Bacillus sp. JJ1533. Next base: position 5,696 of record NZ_JBALOV010000063.1, read on the forward strand.
TTACGTCTTCAAACCATACTTCATGTCTCAATCCCGTTTGATCCGTATAATAAAAAAAAGGAGACTCATATTCAGTTGAATATTGGATCGGTGATTGAAACCTCATGGCTGTTTCCATAGCTCGTTCATTAGAAATTGCTGGAGCAACCCTACCCGGACTATGCGGAATAATCCAATCATACCCATATAAAGGCATGCCTATAATAATTTTTCTATGGGGAACATATCTTATGGCAAATTCAATCGTTCTTCGTACATCTGTAATTGGTGCAACAGGTCCTGGTTCACTTCCGGCATGGTGAAAATCATAAGCCATGATAAACATATAGTCGACCACGGACCCTATTCCCCCAAAATCGTAACCCCTAAGCCAAGGGATCTCTTCACTTGTTTTTGCAGGAACAGCAATGGTTAGAGTACGCCCTAACGGCCTTAATCGATCACTCAATTCCCGTAAAAAACCTGTAAACAGATCTCGATCTTCAGCTAATACTCGTTCGAAATCGATTGTAATCCCACCATAACCTCTATTGGTTACTAAATAAGTAATATTATTTACTAGATTTGTTCTCGCAGTAGGATTATTTAATACTTGATGAACAAGTTCAGGACTAAAACCCTGAGGTGTCAAATTGGTAATCGTCGCAAGCGGTCTCACCCGATAAATCCAACTTGTTTGAATAGCGGTCAAATCATTTAAAGCGTTAGCGATATCCCCATTGCCTGCAATGTGGTAGTCAAAAATAGATAAAGATGTTGTATAAGGGGCAAAATCTCGAATTAAAGCTCTGTCCAATTCTGGGGTTCTTGCAACGTAAAAGCTGAGTGTGGATGCGGGGAAACTTGAAATATGCGGTATGGTTAATCTTATTCCTGGTTGCAATGTAGCTGGAGCGACGTTTGGATTTGCATTCATTAGTTGATCTAGGGACAAGAAAGATTTTCTAGCAATCTTGGAAAAAGTATCACCAGGTTGAACAATATAAGTATATAAAGGAATGAGTAAGGCCTGACCTGGAACAATATTCGTTTCATTTAAACCATTCACCAGTCGAACTTGATCAATGGATATTCCGTAGCGATTACTAATCGAAAATAAGGAATCACCAGCTTGAACCTCATGATAAAACATTTTATCCCTCCACAGCACCAGGATTATATTGATTTCAGATCAAATCAATATAAAAAATATTTGTTCCTTTATTATATGAAAAATTTTTATACGGACAACACTGTAAAGTTTATTTTTTCAAAAACGCAAAAAACGATAAAAATAGGGCCAACCGCTATCTAATTCAGATTACGATTGCCCTTTAATTTTCATAATAGGTTAAATAAAAATGAAATGGGAGAGTTATCTTAAAAAAGCATAAAATCTTTCAATTATACGTGAACTAAACTACGTTTTAGGAATTCCCTTGTACGACCTTGTGTTAGGTTATTGAAAATATGCTCTGGCTTCTTCTGCGATGACTCCCTTGTCCATAAATACGACTCGATCCGATACTTCTTTTGCAAACTCCATTTCGTGCGTTACGATTAGCATTGTAAGGTACCAGATCCAGAGGAACCGATGATGAAGTTGGAGATGACACGTTCATAATAAATTGAGGAATATGAAAAAGCAACGCCTTTATGTAAAATGTACCCTATAGA
>NZ_JBALOV010000064.1:0-11749 GCF_036965045.1 Bacillus sp. JJ1533
CAGAGTGTCGACAAAAGGCATTTGGGAATTCTCTTATCCCCAAATGCCTTTTATTTTTTACCCATTTTATCATAAATGGCCACTTTTTTTGAGTATATACCATCCCAGTTTTCATATGTTTTATGCAAGCTCTGGACTTACCCATGTCCAATTAGCTAGTTTCTTTAAATTCATTGCAGCAAAAGTTAGCATCGCCTGCATGGACATTTTTTTAATTCCTCTAAGGGTTGTCCATCGCATACCATGCTTTTCTTTTGCATCAGCAAAGACGCGTTCAATCGTTTCTTTACGACGAGCATATATTTCTTTTACTTCTTTAGTGTGACGAAGGTGGTCAGCTTCTTCCACATAACCTTCCCAGATGTGACGCTGTATTAACTTCTGGTGATTTTGGCTCTGTGTACATTGTTCTAGTAAAGGACAATGTGCGCACTTTAATGGATCGGACTTGTACTGTCGGTATCCTTCCTTCGTTGTAGTTGTATAAGCCAATGTCTCTCCTTGCGGACAGATATAGCAATCAAAGTGCTCATCATAAACATACTCATGTTTACGCATGAATCCTTCCTTTGTTTTAGGACGTGTATAAGGAAGAGCAGGAGTAATGCCATTTTCTATTAGGAAATTACAAATTGCAGGTGTTTTATAAGCAGCGTCGGCAGCAACAGCAATAGGTTTCATAACTTTATCCATAATCGATTCGACCAACGGTTGAAGCATATGACTATCATGAGTATTCCCAGGAGTTACAATTGTCCCTAAAACAAAGCCATTTCGATCCGTAGCAGCATGAAATGAATAGGCAAATTGTTTCGTGCGCTCATCTTTTACGTAATATCCACTTTCAGGATCAGTTGTACTTTCTTTGATCTCTTTCATTTCTTCTTTTTCAAATTTTTCAGGTGGGAATGGTTTCTTACCATGGTCTATACGATCCTGATTTAACTCATCTTGAAGCTTCGCTTCATAAGCACGAGCTTCCTTGCGTACTACCTTCTTTTCAAATTTACGTTTATTAGCACTCGCTTTTACATGCGTGGAATCAATAAATACATGGTCAGCACTTAATAAGTCCTTATCTGTAATCTCTTTTAAAATACGGTAAAAGATCTGTTCAAATAAATCTGTATCTTTAAAACGACGTTCATAATTTTTACCGAAGGTAGAAAAGTGGGGAACATCTGTGTGAAAACCAAAACCCAAAAACCAACGGTAAGCTACATTTGTTTCAATTTCCTTGATTGTTTGCCTCATTGAACGTATGCCAAATACATACTGAATAAATGTCATTTTAATCAGTACCACTGGATCAATACTTGGACGTCCTAAAGTTGAGTAAAGGTCTTTAACTAATGGGTATATGAAGGAGAAATCAATAGCTGCTTCAAGTTTTCTCACAAGATGGTCTTGCGGCACTAATTGATCTAATGTGATCATTTCTAATTGATCTCTTTCTACATTATAGTTTCTCGTCATCATTTTCCCATCACCTCAAGTATTTACTATAAATATTGTAAATTAAAAAAGACTGTAGGCAAACTCAAATTTTTTGAGTTTGTCTACAGTCTGCAACCACACATATGACTAATATGTGTGGTCATTTTATTAATTTCTTATTGAACTAACGCACCCTTTAGCACAATAAAAAGACTATTATAAAATCTATTTTCTATTACTCCAATCCCTAAATTCCATCATATTAAAGTCAATTTCTTCATCTAATTTTAAAGGGGTAATAAATTCTAATGAGTTTCCATCAGGATCATTAAAATATAAAGCTACGTGAGATTGAGGGTTGTTTGGAAGGACAATTGGTTGTTGTTCTGGTTCAAAACCAAAGGCTTTTCTAACACTTACACCTCTTTTTTCTAACCATTCTCTAGCTTCCATTAAGTCATTTAATTCTACATAAAATGCAATGTGTCTCAAAGAGGGATGATAAGGCGTTTCAACCTTGTCTGTTTCCCATAGTCCAAGCCAACTTTTACCTTTTTCAATCCAAAAAAAGGTTACTGGCTCACCTTTATGGGCTAACTCTAAGCCTAAGTTACTATAAAATTCAATCGATTTAGATATATTACTCACTGGTAAGTGTGCTTCATAAATACCTTTAATCATATAGAAGGCTCCCCTTTATCTAATTTTAAAACATTATATTATAGTATTATTTCATTTTCTTCTACCTACTTGCTTGTTACACTAAACTGCGCCGTTAGTTCAGCAATGAAAGTATTTTTAATTCATAATTGAATCGAACTGTGAAATAAAAAAACCTTTGTTTGTTACTCAAAAAGAAGAATCTCTTCCTTTAAAACGTATATTCCTGTACAAATCAATTAATAATAATCCCTGTGATCTATATCCTACAAAAGGAGTATTTTATGATAGTACAAAAGATGATAAGGAGTGTAGTTATGGGAATATTAAGTGGTAATCCTCAAGATGAACCAATGCATTACGGTGAGGTTTATGGAATGTTTACTCACCTGTTAACAAACAATGGCTTAATTGCTGCTTATCAGACATATCTTAATCACACTGGTGATAAAGACTTGCAAAAACTTATTGAAGAAGCAATTCAAGGTATGGAAAACGAAAACCAACAATTACAAGATCTTCTTAAAACAAACGGAACCGCCTTGCCTCCAGCGCCACCAGAGCGTCCAAATGCAAATTTAGAGGATATTCCTGCTGGTGCAAGGATTACCGACCCTGAGATTAGCGCAGCTATTAGCAGCAATGTGGCTGTCGCACTAGTAGCTTGCAGTCAAGCCATGACCCAATGTATCCGAGAAGATATCGCAATGATGTATGGCCAGTTTCATTTAGCGAAGTCTCAATTTGGATTAAAAATGTTAAAGTTGAATAAGGAAAAAGGTTGGCTAATTCCTCCACCACTTCACTATAGTAAAAATAAAGATTGTTAAAAAGTTGGCGCCTCAATAGAGGTGCTTTTTTCTTATTTCCAATTATTAAAATGTCTCTTTAGTCGAACTCGACAGTTTAATTGCTTCCACAAAAAATGCGTTAATCCTTCTTGGATCAACGCACCCGTTAGTTTAAGTACATTTCTTCACAATGTGCTAACTTTAATAGCTGTTTTTACTTCGGACTCTACTCAATAGAATAAAAATGTTAACAAACAAGATAAATGACAGGAAGACAAATATTAAGTTAATCCTGAACATAAAAGAAATTATTAATGCTAAAAGGCAGAAAACAGCCCCGTTGGGTTGTTATTTTACTTTAATTGTTCTAATGAGTAATTTCTTACTCTAAAAATATGATCACAAAGAATGTCGATGTCCTCCTGATTATGACTGGTAAGGACTATTGTTTTTCCTTCTTTTTTCAAAGATAGTAATAGCTTTCGAATATTTTCAACACTGTCGATGTCAAGAGCGTTAAACGGTTCATCTAATAAAAGAACTTCTTGATCTTCCATAATGGCTTGGGCGAGAGCTAATTTTTGTTTCATGCCAAGAGAATAATTCTTCACCTTTTGTTTGGCTGTTGGTTGCAATCCAACTTTAATCATCGTTTCTTTTATCTGTTCGTCCGAAATTTGATTTTTAATCATTGCTAAATATTTTAAGTTTTCAAATCCAGTTTTGTTTCCTAAATAACCAGGACGATCAATAATTACCCCGAAATTTTGTGGAAAACGATTTTTCTTTCCGAGTTCCTCCCCTCTGACAGTTACACTACCTTGGTCAGGAAATATAAAACCACACATCATTTTAAATAAAACTGATTTTCCTGAACCATTAGGACCAATTAGTCCATAAATTTTACCCTCTTCGATTGAAAGGTTAGTATTTTCAAAAAGGACCAATCCTTTATATGATTTACTTACTTGTTTAAATTCAATTAGAGACATAACATACACTTCCTTTTCATAGAATAAAATCTTTTCGTCTTAATAAATAGACTAGAATTAATAGTTCAACAACAACAGAAATCAACAAAACGATTGTATGTGAATAGGGTGATGGATTTATTAATAATTGCCCCATACTGTTTAAACCGATTGGTATCAAATAATCAAAGTTGATTCCTGGAAACATAAATAAAATAAACATTAGTAGCGTTACAAAACTTTTTAATACATCTTTTGTTATCCATGAGATAAGAACAACAAGTAATACATAAAAGGTAATTTGTAAAAATCCATTTACAAAAAAGTGGTAACTAAATATGAATGCAGAAACATCTGGAAGTAATTCTGAATTCAAAGAAAGCGAAAAGCCAAAACCCATCGAAATAACGACTATGGCAGTAGCAAGTAAAATCAGAAATATTATGGTATTACGGAGAATGGTAGAAAACCATCCCCAAAACCATTTGACAAGAGATTCATTGCGAATGATGGAGTAATGGCTCAACTCCATAAGTTGTTTTTGTAAAAATAGCTGGACAAAGTAAACAAATCCAATAAAGACTATTACATAAAAACTAAGAGAAAGAATTTGAAACGCCTCATGTGTAGTTCCAAAAAAGGAAAGCAGCCATAAATCCATTGCCGTCAGATTAGCATCTGAATATTTTGAAGCCTGGAATACGATGCCCAATATGATTAATCCTATAAATATACCTATCGGAGCTACTTCAATAAAAAAACTTTTTAAAAACCGAAAATCTCTACCGATAAATTGTAAACTGATTAAAGCTATTCCAAGTAAAAGAATTAACACTAAAAACTGAATCCATGTGCTGTTAAAATTGCCAACCCCATGAAAAAGGCTTAAATAGTTCGGTAATAAGATCCATTTAAATGATGCTGGAATGGCTTTAAAAGACAAAATGGACAATACATATAAAAAGGCAAGACAAAAATAGATAACATGTTTACTTTTAATTGAGACGTACAAAATGGCGAGCCAAAACTGGATAGTCAGCAGTGTTAAAAAAAATAAAAGAAATTGAAATATGAGAGCATATAACGGTTTTGAAAAGTTGTTGCTCAGTGTAAAAAGAATTTCATTTCCGTCTATATTTAGCTGCCCAAACTCACTCCATTGCAAAGAGAAAGGTAGTCCGAAAGATACGACTAAACTGCATATGTTCCAGAGAAGTAAGAGGCAAACATTAAATAGAAAAAAAGCCTTCAAATTTTGAATGATCCATCTTTTATAAGAACCCCATCGAACCAATTGTGTATATTCAAACGAATTCGCCAACTGATGTCCAGTTTTTAATAAAAACAGAGGAAACATAAGATAGACAATCAAGTAGACATCATTTACACTCACTAAGGTAACATCCCAAAAATTCAAGGTAGCCTCTTCGGTTCCTGCTTTAAGCAAGATTGAGTTCCGTTCGCTAAAAATATAAAGACAAATAATAGGTACAAGAATCAACCAATACAACGAAAGTGATTTTTTCCAATTAACTAGCATGTTCATAAACCTTTTCTTGAAAACGACCTTTCACATAAAAAATTAACGAGAATAAAATGATTAAATGTGCGGTAAACGGAACAAATATCGTCCATATAGGTTGTTGTTCGATGTTAAATGGAAAAATCGTACTAGTCGTCGAAAACTCAGGGTGAGCTAAAACACCAGCAACAAAATTCATAATAAAATACCAAAGAAAAGGCAATGAGATTGCTAGAAAGTTATTTTTAATGATTAGGGTAAGCACATAAGCAACTGTACTATATAAGGCTGCATTTAGAGCAACCCAAGAAGAATACACAATACCATACGTTAAGGTGCCATGCGATAGGAAAATTTCAAATGTTCCAACAGACGTACCTGAACCAATTTCATAGTGAATGATTTGCAATGATGGCTCAATATATACAATGAATACAAACGAAACAAACACCATGGCAAAAGCAACGATAAAAGATAATATGGCATTGACGATACCTTTACCTAATAGATAATCTGATAACTTTGTTCGAGACTTCATATATGTGATGAAATTATCTTTTATCTCGTTTGCATAGCTATTTGAATATATAACTAGGAAAAAAACAGGAAATAAAAGTGCTATTACACCTCCTATAATTTCTGTATGCACCTCGACAGGACGATAAAATGCATAACCAGTTTTCACATAGTAAAATTGAACAGTTGTTGGAATAAATATAATAGCTAAACACAACAAAATCTTGTTTAATGTTAATGCTTTTTTCCACTCAACAGATAATAAATGTTTCATTTCATTTCCCTCCCTATAAAAAATCTCTATAAAAGACCTATACTCTTTCTTCTTTTGTGGTAAGCGTTGATGATTAACCAAATAATAAATAACAATCCGAAGCTAGTGATACCTACAAATAAAGTAATAATAGCAAAAGTTCGGTACTCCACTACTTCTAGTTTTACAAAACTGTCATCAGTGCCATAAGAATAAGTGGTCAAGAACAAGGTAGAAGGAAAACTAATTTCTCTTTCAAATTCATATACAGGTTCTGAATTATTGGCTTGATCCAAACCATTTTCTTTATAAGCACTTACCTTAGCAATATAGTTAACTTCATGTACGAGAACTTCAATTTCTTTTTTCTTAGCGTTTGATAGTTCTTCACCGCTTGAAACTATGTCGGCTATCTCATAAGCAATAATTGATTGATCACTAACATGATCGTTACCGATTTTTATAGTAAATCCAAAAATGATTATTGAAATGATAAGAATACCTAAACCTGTATAAAGGAGTTTTTTGCCGAATGCCTTTTGTGTTTGAAATAACTGGCTGATAATAGACCGTAATTCATTTTCTTTACCAAATCGTTCTATAGCGATTTCAATTGCTTCCTGTTCAGATTTCCCCTCTATTTTCAATTCGTGGACGGCCTCAAGTAAGTGATTCTTCATTTCTGATTTTAACTCTTGGATTTCTTTGTTATTGCCTTTGACGTTTTGATAAACTTTATTTACATACTCTTCAATTTGTTTCATTGTTTCTCTCCCCTTTCAAGAAATGAATCCATAATTTTTTTTACGAATTCCCATTCTTTTCGTTTTTCTTCATAACCTTCTTCACCTAATGGTGTCAGATTGTAATATTTCCGTCTTCCACCTGGTCCTTGTTCATCACCCCAGTAAGAGGAAATCCATTTATTTTTCTCCAGTCGCTTTAAGGAGAGATAAAGTGTACCTTCCTTTAATTCAAATTGATCTTCACTTTTCTCTCTAACTAATTTCGCTAACTCATATCCATACATATCTCTTCTACGTAAAAGGGAAAGTATTAGTGTATCGATATGCCCTTTTAAAACCTCTTTGTTTATTTCCATTTTTTAACCTCCTTTTAGACATTAATCAAATATACTATATAATGCAAGGTATTGTAACAAAAAAATATTATACCCAAACAATAGTATATTATACTATATAATGCAAGGTATTCTTTCCTGTAAAATTACAAATAACAATAGGCACTTATCTTTTTAGATCAATAGCCGATGGCATTATGAACACTAACTTTCCAATAAAAAATCTTGGAGGAAAGATTCTCCCTCTTAACCGAACCTGTTCTCTACAATTAATTCAAACATCGTCTTCAACTAACCTGCCCCGGTAGTTCAGAAAGTATATCTACTCCAAAATTCACTCGAACTGCTTGAGAAAAATAGTAATAAAAAACACTTCACATTTAATTGGAAAAAGGTTTAAATAATTTTATGGAGGGTTAGTATGGGACAATAGGAGTAGTAATCTCCAGACTCATATTAGACCCTCTTTAATTATTTGCAATAAAGTTTCAGTAAATTGAAAAATCTACTTTAAAAATTCAGAATTATGTGATAATTTATTCTTAACTCTCGCTATAAACTTTAGGAGGAATGGAACATTAAGATTGGAACAAAGGTAGTTTATGAATCGGTTGAATATACAATTATTTGGGTATATGATAGTGGTTTCTGTGAAATTAAAAAGGATTTTATTATAAAATTAGTCCAACTATCAGAAATTGCTCTTCTTTAATAAAAGAATTTTATCTTTATATGGTTGAGGGTCACCTCCCATAAAAAAAGCATATCTAACTTATTGCTCACAACGCTCAATCTCTTTTGTGGGTTCACTACAATTTATACAAAGCTCAACGTAATCTACTTCATACCCTCTAAGTTACATTAATTAAACAAAAAGGTGCTTTAATCCTTCTTAGATCAATGCACCCGTTAGCACAATAAATTTATTTATGTTCCCATTTATAATCAATCATAACTATCAACATTGTCTGGAATATCGGTATTCAAAGCACTTTCCTTGTATTTTAATTAATTATGATGATTAAGATAATAAGACATCATAAACTGGAGGTATTTTATGGTTAAGAAAAAGATAGATATGACTGAAAAAATGAAGATAATTCCAAATGCTCTTCAATTATTTCTGAATGTGTGCCTTTTTCTGTTAGCATTGGTATTATCTTTTCTTCTTGTGAAAGAAATTGTCGATTTCCTTCATTTTTTAATAGCGAATGACAGTAATGACTACAAACTATTTCTTGCAAATATCCTTGTATTCTTCCTATACTTTGAATTCATTACGATGATTGTAAAATACTTTAAAGAAGATTATCATTTCCCATTACGCTATTTTATTTATATAGGGATCACTGCCATGCTCCGACTGATTATTGTAGAGCATGAAAAACCAATTGATACATTAATTTATGCCCTGGTCATTCTTATACTAATTATCGGATATTTCATTATTAATATCACGCCTCTTGAAAGACCCAAACACCCATGGACGATGAAAAAAAAGGATTCAATTTCAATAAAAAGAGATGACGTTTAATCTACTGTGTCCTAACGTTATCTTTTTTGCTGCTGTTTCGATAACTATATATAGAATAAATAGCCATACAATATAAAAGGCAATAGGAATGATAACATTCACTAAAAATTCCCCAAACAAAGAATCAATGATTTCCTTTATTTCACCATAAAACCCCAAGTCTTTGTTGAAGTAACCTGCCCCGTTACTTCAATAAGAAAAATGCGTATCCACTTATTTTAGAAACGCACCCGTTAATGCAATAAGTACAAAGAAAAAAGAGTTACTTTTTCTTATCAAAGCGTGAATGTCTTTTATCAGCCGCACTTGCTATAAATAAGGAAGCTATAAACCATATAATACCACCAACAATCCACGTAGCCCAATTACCAATATGGAACAAAAGTGATATCAAGAATAACAATGTTCCACTGACTAATAATAAAGTTAAGCCAATTGCAAATGCCACCTTTTCAGGTAATTCTTTAATTTTATCCAACATTTATTCTCCCATTTAAATAATCTAAAAGGCAAAGTAATTTTTATATACTCAATATTTTTATACTAGAACTATTATGGGATGCTTATTTAATAATCCTGCTGCGTTAGTTGTATAAAAAGGGTGTTGAACCGTATTCGCCAGCTCTTTATCACTTTATAACTTTAAAATCTATCTTAATTTATTGAATAGTTCTTCCAACTTACCTGCTTTTTTATAAACATTAAACTCTTGAAGAAAATCCAAATACTTAGGTTTAAGCACGTTTGATAACATAGCTTCTAGTGCTATCTGTTCCATATAATTCTCAACATTTCTTACATAAACATTCAAAACTTCTTTCTTACTTCTAAAAAATAAACCTCTTGGAGAAGGAATTTCATTTGATTCACTTATAGCTTGTTTATACTTTTTAATAACTCTGCCTTTAAGTTTTCCCTGTCCTACATAATACACTTCATTTTGGAGATTAGTATATACATAAATACCTTTCGTATAGCCTCTTAGGTGTTCTCTAATTTGAGATGTTACTACCTTACTATTGAAGGAAGTATGATCAACAGTAATCATTTTCCATTCATCCGCTTCTAATGGAAGAAAGTTATTTCGATATAAAAAATCCTTGAAATTCAGTTCCATCTGTAAACCTCTCTATCCTTTATTCAACTAGCCGTATAAAGGAATATGAAGCAATTGCCATATTCTTTAGTTACTAAATTCATTTTATCATAAACCTCGGTTTTTTCAGGAAATTCTTAATAAACTAAACTGCTTCGTTAGTGGAAGAAGGGTGATCATCTATATTAAATAACTTCGAGCCATTTAATTATTATTTCTCTAAGTTTTTCCTCTTTAGCTTTAACTTCACTTGTATCAGTAAATTTCATAATAGCTCTGTCAGCTGCTTTCCATTCTAATATGCCATTAGTATCTACAATCAGTGGTTCATTGGTCTTTCGGTCTTTTACCTTAGCACCACAATGAAAAATGAGTTGAATATATCCTTTTCCATGAAAATTAAATGTAATTCGGTCTTCGCCTTCATAACAGAAACTAGGTGCATTCCATTTTATATGTTCAGTAATTTTATCATCAGTGCTTAAAATGATATTTCGAACCTCTTCTATTTCTTCTTTAAGTGGATGTTCAAGGTTGTTCATAAATTCTGTTACCTCTTCAGGACCAGACAACTTCTTACTTTTACCTGATTTTTTATTTGTTCTCATTATTAGATAGTCACTCCTTAAATCCTCATTGTTCACATTCTAGGTTTACCTAAAAATTACCAAAATATAGTGATTTTATTAAGCTAAACACTTAGCACATGAACTTGATAGCTCAACATTAACATAATATTCCAAACATTTTTCAAAAAATAAAGACCATCAATTTGATGATCCATTATTTCACTCTTGCTACCCTTTAGTGTAAGTACAATACTTCACAAACTTAAATTAAAAGGTTGTTAATTTAATTCCTTTAACCACACCTGGAACCATTCAATGTGCAGTGTTACTTTAAAAAAATCCAACTGTTGTATTTGTTTAAGCGAGAACGTGTTAGCTAAATATAAATCCCACTGTGATGAAATATCCTCTAGTATTACGTTCTTTCATGGTATTTAAAAAGCAATCCTTCGTTATTGAAGTATCGCTATCCCTTACGTTAAGTGTAACGTTTCACAAGTATATTAAATTTTGTTTAACCTACGGGTTTCAAGGATTTGCTCAATATGATGTACAACATGTTGAATATCGTGTATAAGAGCATCACGTACTGTTGCCTTTCCCTGCTCACGTACAAGAACCCTGTCCAGTGAATTTGGGAAAAAAGTACACAAGTATGCTATATATTCCCTCATCATAGTGAATAGTTTCATTTCTAATTCAATTGAACGATTTTTATAGTTCATCTTAAAGCTCCAAAAATCTCCATCAAACTCATTAAATAAATAGGTTGCTCCTGTATCTGCCAAAGCGTATCGATTAATCTGAAAGTAATTCATATCACAGTCTATAATATGATGCACAATTTCTCTGATTGACCATTTACCGGGTGCTCTTGTCTTATCCATACCAGAATCACTTAATCCTGTAATCGCCTGCATAAGTTCAATAGGTGCTCTTTTGTATGATTCAATAAGTTCTTGATCATCTATTGTTCTTAAATACATCCTATCCCCCCTATAATAGTTGTCCAGTACCATATCAGTGTTTATTCTCTATTTTTTTTACTATCCTCCCCGTTAGTAAAATAACTTCAACCAAAAGAAGCGTTAATCCTTCTTGGATCAACGCACACCCCTTTAGTTGAATCAACAAGTTACCTTATAGATCTCATATTTTTTGTATTATTTAACAGGTATATAAATATCAATTTGACTATTAGGATTCTCGAGTGTATAAATATCCTCCCAATATTCAATATCAAATGGTCTTAGAGAATACTCATTAATAACCGCATAAGTGTCACCGATTTCAGATTCTGGTCCTTTATGTACAAATTT
>NZ_JBALOV010000064.1:11813-14354 GCF_036965045.1 Bacillus sp. JJ1533
CTTCATTTTTTCTATTAACCAATTCCTCACGTAACCTTCCCACAATTCTATTGTTAAAAATATTATTTAGACTGTCATTTACTGAAAGACCTACCAACTTAATTTCTTCTCTATCCAAAATATTCACTTGATTAATTTTCATAGTTACCACTCCTTATCTAATTAGATAGTATTGAATTTGGCTATGATTAAATAATTCTTCTTTTTTAAATAATCCCCTTTAGTAACTGTTCGACAAAACTTTTCTTCTTCAATTAAACTGCTTCGTTAGTGAAAAAGCGACTGCTCCGCTTGAACAATCGCCCCCTTTAGTTTTAGGAACCCACGCTTGGAAAGGCTCCTGGTTTTTCTAATTAATGTTTTTAAGGCTGCCATATTTCTAACATATTCCCATCTGGATCGCAAAATTTAAAGTTAGATCCAAAAGAAGGCCTATTTTCCGGAAGCTCGGATACAATTTTTACTCCGTTTTCCTTGAAACGATTGTACATTTCTTGGATACGTGGAGTAATAAAACAAGCTATAGGGTGTCGATTGCTGCTGCCAACCGTAAAACCTGAAATCTCGGCTCCTCCCTTTAAGGTCACAAGGAATATAGCTGGTACCGTTTGCCTTAAACCTGGTCCAGATAAATTCCCATTATAATCAGGAAATCTTAAGATCGATATTTGCATCCCAGGCTTAACAGGATTATGGTTTGTAGGTTCACAACCTAAATTACTTTGATACCATTTAATGGACTCGTAAACGTCTTTAACGGGAATGTAAATACAAGTTACGCCCGTAATATCTTCTTCCAGTTTCCCCTTTAATTTGATTTCTTTGTTAATTTTCATTTTTTTATTTCTCCCTTCTCATTTCTATTCGAATCAAACTCCTACCTACTATTATTCTTTATTAACCTTAATATTCCCTCTTCAACTAACCTGCCCCGTTACTTGAATAAGAAAAAGGCTTCACTCCATATTGTAGTAAAGCACCCTTTAATTGAATAAATGATATAGTGCAAAAATAATGGAACCCAATACGTTTTTAAAAATATCGAACAATTGACGATATAATATTTATAGGAGGCGGAGCATATGAGTAAAGAAACAATAAATGTAATTATTCTTGTTTTAGGTTTGATATTAGTGGCATTATCTAGATTTCCTATTATGTCTCAAACAATAGCAATAATAATTGGGTTGATTGGAGCAGCCACAATTATACTCGCAACTGTTCTAATGTTTAAAAATAAAAAGAACAAGAAATAGATTATGGAGTTTCAAAAGGGAAACATTAAGAAAACTTTGTTCGATGTAATTTGATAGATAAATAAGTCATAGGAAAGTAATGACTCGATTCACTATATTGAGTCATTTTTTTAATTTACAAAATCATCTACAAAAACATAAAAAAATTGGTTATATTCTTATTAAACTAACCTGCCCCGTTAGTTCATTAACTTCAACAAAAATATGCGATAATCCTTCTTGGATCATCGCACCCTTTACTTTAAGTACATTTTTTCACAAACTTTTGTTAGAGAAGTATAGATCTTTTTAATATATTTTAAAATATTTAACATCACATGGACTTATGATATGTACTAACAATTATAATATCAATTTTTTAAAAAAGAGAATCCCTCTCCCGAAAGAGAAGGACTCTATTGTATGAGGATTAGAAATTCTTACCAAAGCTCGTGCTATTGATAATTTGGCTATATAGAGAGTTCGCTTGTGATGTCCCACTACCATAGACAGCATTTGCGGCAGCTCTTACGGCTCTTTCTATTTTTGCTCTTTCTTGTAATCCCCATTCATATTCTTTTGGACCCTCTTCTGGACCAAGAATTTCAATCAATTCTTGTTTAGAAGTTCCAAGTGAGATATAAGCTGTACCATTATAGCGAATCATGCTTACTCCATTTCCACCAACTTCCACACCGATGATTTCACCAAAGCTATCACGCATAGAGTAGAAGTTGCCTGATTTAGACATTCCTGAACCACTTAGAATGCTATGAGCCTGAGATGCAGAAAGTTTAGATGGAGTGGCTTGAACCACTTTCGTACCTACTTTTACAATCTTATTGACAGGTTGTTTCGTTACACTTGAAGAAACCACATTTTTAGAAGTTAACGTTCCGTTTGTGTATGTTTCTTTATATGTGATTGTCTTCGTTCCATTGGAACCATTTTGTACTACCACTGTTTTGCCTTTTTCTAAGTTGGCATCATTTTGGGTTACGGTTTGGAATGGAATAGACTCCGTAGCCGTTGTTGTTTTTGTTGTAATGCTATCCTTTTTAGGAGCAGGAGTAGAAGTTGAAGGTGATTTAGCTTCAGTCTTCTTCTCAACCTTTACCGTAGCAGATGATGTGTTTCCTGTAGATTGCTCGGCGGTTGCTTTAGAGCCATCTTCGTTTTCTGTTCCCATCACTTTTGTATCATCTTCTTTTTTTTCTGTTTCAGTTTCTTTTGAATTGTCCTCTTGCTTATTATCCTCAGCTTTATTTTTTAACTTAGTTTCTTCTTTTCGTACATCTTTCTCAAT
>NZ_JBALOV010000065.1:0-10336 GCF_036965045.1 Bacillus sp. JJ1533
TTGTTCATAGATATTCATTCCTTCCCAGGGGCTGGGGCTGCAGGTGGGTTAGGGGCAGCTTTTAGTGGTTTTCTACAAGGACAGCTCCAGTCAGGAATAGATTTGATCCTTGATACCATCGGGATGAATGAACAATTAGAAGGTGTTGATTTTGTGATAACAGGTGAGGGGAAGATGGATGGTCAAACAGCTATGGGAAAAGCCCCATTAGGAGTTGCGAAAATGGCTCAGCAAAAGAATATACCTGTTATCGCATTGGCTGGTGCAACCACTGGAGACACGTCTGCTTTAAATAATCTCGGAATTACCTCATTCTTTTCAATCATCAATGAGCCGATGACATTAGAGGAAGCCATGGATCCAAACCAAACTTTTAATCATTTAAGATTAACCTCTAGCCAAATTTTTCGTTTGATAAAAGCAGTAAGAGAATATTGAAAAAATGAAAAACCCCACAATATGTGGGGTTAGCCTGAATACACGCTATCACATGTATTTGCTGCAGGTTCATAATAGCAATGGTTTTTAAATTGTCCTGCAAATGGTTGGCTGTACCATGTAGGAGGACATGGTGCGTACGGGTTGAAATACCAAAGAGAATACTTGGAAGGATGTTCCCTCCAATAATCTAATGTTTGCTTTGCTAGCCTTTTTTCAACATTTCTAGCTGGATTATAAAACAAATTTCCTTTTTGGACGGCTTCAAATGAATAATTTCCACCTTGTACATGAAAAATCACTTGTCGGATTGACCTCAGATCTTTAAAATCTAAACAATTGGCTACTGCTCGATTTACAATGACATTCCCAACCATCAGCATTCCTTGTCGACCTTCCGCTTCTGCTTCCGCCCGCATCATCCTTGCCACTAAATTAACATCATTGTCCGTATATTTTACTCTAGGCATTTTTTCATCACCCCTACAAGAATTGTATGAAAACCAACTCAAAAAAAGTCGGTTTTGAATCATTTTTATCTAATAAACTTAGTGAGATTAACAGTCGATATTTAGGACAAATCGTAAAAATGAAACTTTATGACGGTAGTAACCGTAAATAGGATAAAGATGGTAGCTTGGCTGTGAGATTCACAAACCAGATACATATTGTTAGACCTGTATTCATAAGGAGTTGCTATTATGAGTGATGTAAAATTAGAGAACCAATTATCTCCTGCTTTCCCAAAAATCCGAATCATAACTGAAACCATTACCAATTTTGTGGGTTTTATCGTCCTAGGAGTATTATTTTGGTTGAATGATTATTTTTCATGGCCAACTTGGGCGTTTTGGATTTTAGTGGCTTTACTTGTGCTCGGCTTATTTGGTGCGATTTGGTCCATGATCGAACCGAAGTTACTTTACCGGAATTGGAGTTATCAATTTAACGATGAGTTTCTGCAACTGCGCTACGGTGTGTTCACAAAAGAATGGGTGACTGTACCAATGACGAAAATACAGTCCGTGTCGACAAGTCAAGGTCCGATTATGAAAAGATATCATGCCAGGGCGATTAAAGTGGAGACAATGGGTTCCTCCCATACCATTCCTGCTTTGGAAGAGCATGTCGCACTAGAGCTAAGAGAGAAATTAGCAATTTATGCAAAGCTAAAGGAAGTGGATGAATGATGCGATACCATCCGCTTAGTATCGGTTATCGAATCTATCAATTTATCAAAAGTAGTTTTCTAGTTATCCTGTTGTTATTTGTATTAAGGAAGGATTCGGAATCTTGGATTTTTGTGTATGGGAGATATGCTTTTTTACTAGTTGTTGTATTTGGGCTATTTTACATAGTTGCTAGTTGGTTTGTGGAGAAATATGAATGGAAGGACCGATCATTCCATATCCATAAAGGCATTTTTGTGAAACGGTCGAGTACCATTCCGTTTTCAAGAATCCAAAATGTCACACGAAAAACATCCGTATTTCATAAAATCTTTGGACTAACCTCCCTTACCTTTGAAACGGCAATGGATGGGGAGGATGATTCCATCCAGTTCGACGTATTAACAAAGAAACATGCCGATTTTTTAATAGATTTAGTTCAACCTGATAAGCATCAGGCAGTCACAAAAGAACATGAAGAGACTGAACAAGCAATGGTTCTGGAACCAACACGAAAGGTACATTTTACACCCGAGAAGAAAGATTTGTGGAAAGCGAGCTTTACCTCATTAAGTTTCTTAGCGATTGTTCCGATTGTTTTTGCTGGCCTGGATTATGCAGAACCATTTTTCCCAGATCCCAAACAGGTAAAGGGTATCTTTCAGGTGTTACTCGCAAGTAAATGGCTCTTTGCCATCATCCTTATGGTGGCTGTTGTTGTTGCTGTTGCTTTTGGTGTTGCAAGGACATTTATTCGTTATGGGAGATATGTTATATCATCTGATGAAAATTATATCTATATTGATCGAGGGGTCCTTAATGAAAGCTATTTCGCGATAGAAAAAAGGAAAATTCAAGGTTTGGAAATGAAGCAAACGTGGTTGAAACGCATTTTTGGACTAGCAGAGGTTATATTAATTAGTTTAGCCAATCCGAATAATGGGGATGAATCGGTCAATGTGAACTCCCTTTATCCGTTTCTGCCAGTCCAAAAAGCCTATGAATTAATAGAAGAATTGCTTCCAATCTATCAGCTAAATGAGACCAGATTAGAAAGATCACCGCGCAAGTCCCTATGGATTAAATTATTGAGAATAAGTTGGATTTGGGTACTTGTAACGATTGGCTTATTTTATTTTAAACCAGAGCCATTTGGACTCAGCCAGGCGTGGTGGATGTTGTCTCTCGTATTACTTTGTTTGGTCGTTCTGCAACGGTTTCTTGATTTTATCCATACAAGATTTTCGTTGAAGGAAGACCAAGTCCAGTGGTGGCAGGGTGGTCTAACGAGTCGCATGTTTATAACAAAACGAAGACATGTGATCGAAATGTCATATTATCAGACTCGTTTTCAAAGGTTCTTCGAAGTCGCTTCGATTACAACAATGAATCGTTCAACACCAACCCATATTGAAACCATTCATGATGTTCCCTTGCCATTTGCCCGCACCTTTGAACAATGGTATTTGCAGCGACAGGATGAAGTAGAGATCATGGAAAGTAATGAGGGAAATCCAACTGTGCTAAAATGAGAGCAGGTTTGTTAAATAATTCTATATCAGCACAAAGATTATCTTCTTTGTGCTTTTGTCTTTTAATCTAATACTTGTTTGTTATTATAGTTACTTTTCTTTATTTTCCAAATAACACTTACTACTGCTATAAGCCATAGAGCTACAAGAATAATATAAGTGTAAAGGCTTATGGTCTGTGAAATATCAAATGTCCCTAATAAAGTTCTGATATTCGTTAGAATAATAATTCCTCCCACGAGTGTACCTAATAGGTTGGTAGGAATAATTTTAACTAACCACGCTGCAATTGGAGCTGCGATGATCCCACCAATCATCAACGCAAGAACCCATTGAAGATTAATATTCGACCAGCCCAATGTTAATAGAAAACCTAGTGTTGATGAAACAGCGATGGCAAATTCACTTGTATCAACTGATCCGATTACTTTTCTTGGCTCCATTTTATTTCCAGTCAATAAAACGGGTGTCGCAATTGGACCCCAACCTCCACCTCCTGTTGCATCGAAAAAACCAGCAATAAAGCCAAGGGGAACAAATTGCTTTTTTGACCATTTCTTATATGTGGTTTTTCTGTTTGAGTTAAACTTAAAAAGGAATTTATAAATCACAAAAATACCTAAAATTAACAAGAAAATCGATACATACGGCTTTATAATATCACCAGGTATACTACTTAAGAAACAAGCACCTAAAAATGCACCTATTGAACCAGGTATAATTAATTTGTACACAACCTGTTTGTCGACATTTCCAAATTTTATATGTGATACTCCTGATGCAGCAGTTGTTACGACTTCAGCCATATGAACGGATGCAGATGCAACAGCTGGTGCAATTCCAAACATCAGTAACAAAGATGTAGATGTAACTCCATATGCCATACCCAAAGAACCATCAACTAATTGTGCGGCTAATCCTATAAAAGCAAGTAAAATTAATCTTTTCATATTTACCTCTCCTTTTTCTAATAATCCTGAATAGACTAGAAAGGAATAGAGTTAATTTCTAATTGTTGACTAATCTAATCAAGTTTCTAACTTAAAATATGATGTTTTCTTTGAGTTGGTTCTTACTCTATAATAAATTAGCAATTTTTTTATTTTGTTAAAGGGGAGATCATAAATGAAGGTTTCGAGTAGGGGAGAATATGCATTACGAGCCTTAATCTTTCTAGGTGCAAGAGACAAACAGTTGATAAATATAGATGAGATATCAGAGAAAACACTTGTCCCAGTTAATTACTTAGAACAGATTCTCCTGCAATTAAAAAGAAATGGTTATGTCCAAAGTAAAAGAGGTGTTAATGGAGGTTATAAATTGAGCAGAGATCCGAATGATATTGTCATTGGAGAGGTTATTCGAAACTTAGAAGGACCCTTAGCACCTATGGGATGTGTAAGCATTACATCCTATGAAAGTTGTCCGTTAGAGGCAGGATGTTTATTAAAACCTTTATGGGCATTAATCCGCGATAAAATTGCCGAATTATTAGACCATACAACACTTAATGACTTATTGAAGGGGAATATATAGCGTCCATAAATCTTTCATCAAGTAATAGCCATATTTGTGAAAAAATTTTAAAACAGTAATTTGATAGTTGACAATTGTATGAAATAAATGGTAATCTTCAAGAATACTAATAAAATTTTACAAAGGAGGAAAGGACAATGAAAAAGCTAAAAACACATAACCAAACAACAATTTTATACATTGTCCCATACCTTTATTTGTAGAATTGTAGATTCCGAATTCAATGACGGGTATGGTACGCCTACTATACCTTTACAAAAGATGCATGCTCTTTTAGGGTATGCATCTTTTTTGTGGAATTTTTTAGTGAAAACGCATGAAAGGGAGTAGAGACAATGTTGAACAAACGAAGAATATTGATTTTCAATAAGGAGTTGCTGGATAGTGGGTAGCTCTTGTCTTTCAAACGTGACAGAGAAAGAAGGTATGAAATATGTTTGAAGTATTAGGTAAGCTTGGTTGGTTTTTTAAAAAATATTGGCTGCAATATACGATTGCCATTGTCCTGTTAATGATTGCCACTGTGTTGGAGGTCATTCCTCCTTATTTACTTGGCTCGGTTATTGATGTTTTAACGGCAGGTGAAATGACAAAGACAGGGCTGATTCAATATATAGTTATTTTCATAGCCATTATCGTTATAGGCTATTTCTTGAATTTCTTTTGGCAGTACCGATTGTTTGAAGGTTCTTTAAACCTCGAAAAATTAATGCGTCGAAAGCTGATGCTTCAGTTTTTAAAAATGACACCCACATTTTACGAGAAGAACCGTACAGGTGACTTGATGGCACGTGCCACAAATGATTTGAATGCCGTTTCCCTTACTGCGGGCTTTGGAATCATGACATTAATTGACTCCACATTGTTTTTGGGCACCATTATTTTTGCAATGGGTTTCATGATCTCGTGGAAATTAACGATTTTATCAATGCTGCCAGTACCCATTATGGCTGTGCTCATTCAGTATTTAGGTAAAATTGTGCACGAACGTTATATGAAAGCTCAGGATGCTTTTGGAGAACTGAATGATAGTGTTCTCGAGTCTGTCGCAGGCGTGAGAGTCATCCGTGCCTATGTACAGGAAAAGAAAGATGAAAAAGTGTTTGCGGATATGAGTGAAGAGGTTTATCAGAAAAATATCCACACAGCGAAAATTAATGCTTTGTTTGGCCCGATTACGAAGGTAGGAACGGGTATTAGCTATGTGGTTGCACTTGGTTATGGTGCTTTTCTTGTAGCTAATGGCGAAATGACGGTGGGTCAGCTGGTTACATTTAATGTCTATTTAGGTCTTGCGGTTTGGCCGATTTTTGCGATTGGTGAGCTTATCAACGTCATGCAGCAAGGAAATGCGTCACTTGATCGTGTTCAAGAAACACTTCTTTATCAAGCAGATGTGAAAAATTCCAATGATGCAGTTGCTGTTTCGACACCGAATCACATAGGGTTTCATGATTTAATGTTCCAGTATCCAACGAGTCAGGTGAAGAATTTACAACAAATCACCCTGTCGCTGCAAAAGGGAGAGACACTTGGTATCGTAGGGAAAACAGGTGCTGGGAAAACCACTTTTTTACGACAATTATTACGTGAATATCCATTGCAAGAAGGTCAACTCAGCATAGCTGGAATTGACATCGCGTCACAGACGAAGGAACAAATACTTGATTGGATTGGATATGTTCCCCAGGATCACGTGTTATTTTCACGTACGATTCGAGAAAACATTTTGTTTGGAAAAGAAGATGCAACAGATGCTGAAATCGATAAGGCTATTCACCTTGCATACTTTAAAAAGGACTTGGAAACCTTACCGCGGGGACTTGAAACTCTCGTCGGGGAAAAAGGAGTATCCCTATCTGGAGGACAAAAGCAGCGTGTGTCCATTGCACGTGCGCTAATCAAAGATCCTGAAATATTAATTCTGGATGATTCACTATCAGCGGTAGATGCAAAAACAGAGGCACGAATCATCGAAAACATTCAGAATGAACGAAGTGATAAAACAACAATCATTACGACACATCGTTTATCCGGTGTTCAACACGCGGACCACATTATCGTACTCGATGAAGGGAAAATTATAGAACAAGGGACGCATGAAGAGCTTCTCAGACAAAATGGTTGGTATAAGGAACAATTTGACCGTCAGCAGTTAGAGGAGGACGGGGCATGAGTACAGGTAAACGATTAACAAAATATGCGATGTATTATAAGGGACCTATTTTTCTTGGCCTATTTTTCTTAACGATTGCAGTCTTTACAGATCTTGCAGGTCCATTTATTGCTAAACACATTATTGATGAATATATGGTAATTGGAAACATTGAAATTCAGCCGATTGCATGGTTGCTTTGCTTATATTTCATTTTAGCAATCGCAACTGCGATACTACGATATTTCATGTATATTTATTTACAAATAGGGGCCAATCGAGTCATCCAAAAATTGCGTCAGGATGTATTTGGTCACATTCATACACTACCGATTCAATACTTTGATCAGCGACCTGCCGGAAAAATTGTTGCGCGTGTTACGAATGATACAGAAGCTGTTCGAAATTTATACGTGCAGGTACTTTCAAACTTTGCAACAAGCTTTATATCTATTGCGGGTGTCTATATTGCGCTTTTCATACTCAATTGGAAAATGGCGATGCTAGCATTAGTCATGATTCCACTCATCTATGTATGGATGATTTTATACCGGAAATATGCATCCCAGTATAATAAGGTAATTCGTAAAAAAATTGCTGACATCAACGCGATGATCAATGAGTCGATTCAAGGAATGACGATTATCCAAGCCTTTCGTCGTGAAAAGCAAATGACGAAGGAATTTGATGAAATGAATGATGAGCATTATGCATATGGGCGAAAACTCTTATTATTAGATTCTGCCACTTCATTTAACTTAGTCAATACCTTGCGTCTCATGATGTTCACGATTTTCATCCTTTATTTTGGAACGCAATCATTATCGGTTGGTGAGGTTGCATCAGCCGGAACGTTGTACGCCTTTGTTGATTATTTAACAAGGCTATTTAATCCTATTACGAATATCGTGAATCAGTTTTCTCAACTAGAACGCTCACTTGTGGCAGGAAAACGAGTGTTTGATGTGTTAGATTTAACAGGAGAAGAGGTCTCTGAGGAGACTATGCCGAGATATGATGGGCATGTTGTGTTTGATGATGTGACTTTTGCTTATAAAGACGATGAATATGTATTAAAGAATCTATCGTTTGAAGCAAAACGCGGTGAAACGGTTGCTCTAGTGGGCCACACCGGTTCTGGAAAAAGCTCCATTATGAATTTACTTTTCCGATTCTATGATCCAACAAAGGGAAAGATTTTTATCGATGGAATCGACATCACGACATTGCCGAGACAAACCATCCGTCAGCATATGGGGATTGTTTTGCAAGATCCGTATTTGTTCACAGGAACCATCGCCTCAAATGTAAGCTTGGATGACCCGAAGATCACAAGGGAGAAAGTAGAGGAGGCATTAGAAGCCGTTGGCGCGGAACGGGTCCTAAAAAACCTTGAAAAAGGAATCGATGAACCTGTTATTGAAAAGGGAAGTACCCTTTCATCTGGTCAACGTCAGTTGATCTCATTCGCTAGGGCACTTGCGTTTGACCCTGCTATTTTAATCCTAGATGAAGCGACATCAAATATCGATACTGAGACAGAAGAGATTATACAGCACGCGATGGATGTCCTTAAGCAAGGACGCACAACCTTCATAATTGCTCACCGGCTTTCAACAATAAAAAATGCAGATCGCATTCTTGTGTTGGAGCGAGGAGTGATTAAAGAACAAGGTACCCATGATCAATTATTGGCGAATGGTGGCATCTATGCGAACATGTATCAAATGCAAGCACAATCACTTCAGGTATAAACAGTTGTTAAAAAGCACGGAGCGCTAATGCTTCGTGCTTTTCTTAAATTAGTGAAGAATAGGTTCCTTATTATCTATGTAAAGTGAGCCATCCTGTTGTACTTCTGCATACATCACTTCAGAAGGGGATGTAATTCCTTCTTGCTTAAGCTGTTGCTCCAACCAATTTTTTGTTAAATGGAGTTTAGATAAATTATTTGTTAAAACCTTCCCATCAGAGATAACCTGAGTTGGGAGGGGATAGATTTTTTTCATCGAAGGGGCAATATTCATATCGCTTTTGGTGACTGGTTGCTTCCCTTCTTTTTTTAATACGGAGAGCATGCCATTTGATTCAAAAATGGCATAATCTACATCCGCCATGGAAAAGACGTTTTCTTGTCTTAACATGGCATTTAATGTGTTTACATCAAGACGACTTTTTCTAAGGGCCTTATCAATAATTTTTCCATCCTTAACCACAATAATAGGATCCCCAGTTGTCACTCTTCTTACTGTTTTCGATTTAATATCGATAAAACTCATAAATAGTGTAAAGAGAGCCCAACCTCCAAGAGCAATAATGCCATTTAAAATGCTAAAATCTTTCGTTGTGATCATGTTAGCCGCAATTGAACCAATGGAGATTGCAGAAACAAAATTAAAAAAGGTCATTTGGCTAATTTCTTTTCTTCCCATTATTCTAGTTAACGTAAATAAAACAACAAATCCAATGGATATTCGTAAAAGTAATTCAGTAGTGCCCAACTCTTCAACCCCTAACTGTCATTCATTACTTACATCTTTTGTTAGAATTTGTATCATTATTCTATATAGATAAATCAACGGTAGTGGATCAGTAAAGTCTTTCGTTTGCTATCTCTTTCTTATCTTGTAATAATAGGAGAAATAACCAGATGAAAGGGGCTAGATGAATGAAGGTATGTGTAGTCGGCGCAAACGGTCAAATCGGGAAACAAGTCGTCCAGTTATTGAAGGAAGGTGGGGAGCATACGCCACTTGCCATGGTCCGCAAACAAGAGCAAGCAGCCTATTTTGAAAATCTGGGTGTTGATACTGTTTTTGCGAGTATTGCGGATAGTGTGGGGAAAATTAGTGAGGCGATTTCGGGCTGTGATGCGATTGTATTTACGGCAGGTTCTGGAGGTCATACTGGACCAGATCAAACACTCTTAATCGACCTTGATGGTGCTGTGAAAACAATGGAAGCAGCCGAACAAACTGGAGTCAAGCGCTTTGTGATGGTCAGTGCGTTAGGTGCGAATCAGCGTGAAAATTGGAATGAGGCCATTCGTCCATATTACGTGGCAAAACACTATGCCGATCGCCTTCTCGTACAAAGTGATTTAATTTATACCATCGTTCGACCTGGCGGTTTGTTGAATGAAGAAGGCACTGGAAAGATTGCGATTGGAGAGAATCTAACGAGAGCTACAATCCCTCGTGCAGATGTCGCAAAAGTGATTGTCACTTCTTTAACAGAGGAACGTACATATCGTAAATCCTTTGACCTAGTAAGTGGCGATGAGCCAATAGCAGATGCGCTGAAAAAACTATCATAAAAAATACGCTTGCGACGAACATTTTGCCGCAAGCGTTTTTGGTCATGTAAGAGAAATTTTAAACATGACGGACACTGGTAGATGGAATTGGTGAATAAAGTAAAAGGGTGGCTTGATTCTGTCACCAGCTGGGCGAATTCGTGATTTTGAGTCGAAAAGAGCCCGTGATTCTGACACAAGCTGGGCGAAT
>NZ_JBALOV010000066.1:0-1428 GCF_036965045.1 Bacillus sp. JJ1533
GATTAAGTCCATATAATTGTGTAAAAAGAAAATGAGTCAAATTAGTTCCTCTTGACCACAATGTTAACAACGACGAAAACTATGTGGAGGAATTAATATGACTCAATTACAGTTTAACCTAAATCTAGATGTTTTAAAAGAATCTGTTATGACTTCTAACCTTGATACTATCATCAAGGCATCCGTTGTCCTTGTCCTTAATGAGTTCATGGAAAAAGAGCGTGATAATTACCTACAAGCAGGTGCCTATGAGCGTACCAGTACGCGTCAAGATTATCGCAATGGTTACTATGATAGAGAGCTTTTAATGAGTATTGGAAAAATTACGCTCAGAGTACCTAGGACTCGTAACGGAGACTTTTCTACTTCAGTTTTTGAAGAATACGCTCGTTGTGACCAAGCCTTTGTTTTAGCCATGCTTGAAATGGTTGTGAATGGGGTTTCCACTAGAAAGGTTACTAATATTGTGGAGCAGCTATGTGGACAAAAAGTATCTAAATCATTTGTATCAACACTTACAGAAAGGTTAGATCCAATAGTCAATCAATGGGCAAATCGTCCACTGAACACAATGTACTATCCTTATGTTTTCGTAGATGCGATGTATATCAAAGTGAGAGAACACAATCGGGTAGTTTCTAAAGCCGTCTATATCGCAACTGCGGTAGACAAAAATAATAAACGTGAAATTCTAGGCTTAAAAGTAGATCACATTGAAAGTAAAGAGGCTTGGGAACGTTTTTTCCAATACCTAAAATCTAGAGGCTTACACTCTCCTAAACTAATCATATCTGATTCACACAAGGGGTTAAAGGCTGCAATCAGATCGGAATTTGTGGGATCTTCTTGGCAACGTTGCACAGTCCACTTTAAGAGGAATATCGTCGATCATATGCCCAAAAAGGATATGGTTGAAGTGAAGATGGGCTTAAAAAGAATTTTTGAAGTTACTACAGTTGATGATGCAAGGAAGTATAAACAAGAATTTATTGATCTCTTTGGGGCCAATCCAAAACTAGAAAAAGCGATTGAAATATTAGAAGAAGGCTTCGAAGATGCCGTTCAGTACCTAAATGAAGATTCGAAATTTCACAAACATTTACGTAGCACTAACTCTCTTGAAAGAATTAACGGGGAAGTCCGACGAAGAGAGAGCGTAATAAGAATATTCCCTAATACACAGTCAGCTTTCAGACTCATTGGCGCCTTCTTAATGGACTATGCTGATGAAGTTTCAAAAAGAATTATCGGGAGCAAGTCTGAAGAAACAAAGATAAAAAAGAAAGTGGAAAAATTGAAATAGTATGCGCGAAGCGCGAATTTTTGGTGTACTGGAAGGGGTACCCCTTCCAGTACACCAAAAACAAATAAACCTGTTAACATTGTTTTTCATGAGGAATGAAATTACACATAATACAGGACTTGACA
>NZ_JBALOV010000067.1:0-1343 GCF_036965045.1 Bacillus sp. JJ1533
TTGATTTGTTAATTTACTTAAAGAAGTAAAATTATTTTCCCCATAGTCTGTCAATATCAAGAGGAACAATAACTTGCCCATTTATTTTTTTATGAATAATTGGGTTACTAAAGGAATCGACATCGTAACTGTGCTTATTAGAAGATCGAGGACGAACATCTATACCTAATAAACTTCGAATGGTATTCCTATTTGGCATTAAAATCATCTCCTTATATAGGTATTGATGTAATTTTTTGCTTCTAGAGTATAAAAAATACCTATAAAAAGATGAAAATTTATCCTTAAATGAAGTAAAAAGCGCCATTAATGAGGGGGGAAATAAAAGAAAGTCCCTAGACTAAGTATTAAAAAAACAAATGTCCAAGGATTTCTTTATTACTATTTTAATTGAATGAATCATACGCTTTCAACAATATGCAGCAAATTACAACAAAAGTATTATGTCGTAATTCGAAGTCATATTATAGTTTGTGTTATTAGAGTGCAATTCCAATTTATTTACTTGTCCTATAAACATTTATCGCTGTTTTTAATGCAGCGTAATTGCCAATGGCTGCGTAGCCGTAAAACCATCCCATAAATATCCCTGATGCTAAGTTATTACGGTGACTAATAAAAATTGAGATTATTAGACCAAGTACTAATGCGACAGTAGGAATAAATTTTTTTGGTATACGCATAAAAACCTTTATTAATTGGGTAAAAGTCATTACAACCGGAATTGCGATAACTGCATCCCAGAAGTTTGTTTGTATTGTTGGGAAATCCAATTTTTGTCACCTCTTAAGATATATATATCCTTAATAAAAAAAATTAAACAAAAAATTAAAAAATGATTATTTCGTAGTTCGAATAAAATTTGAAGTAAAAGCACTTTCTTAACTAACGGTGCAGGATTGTGCAAGAAGGATGATATTAAATCTACATTATAAGATAAAGTTATTTCTATTAAAAAAAGAGGTGGTGGGTGATGAATTTTGGAGCGTGGATTTTTTTCATTGATTTTTTAATAGGGTTAATTTTGGCTGTTAAAAACAAAAGGATGACAAAATTGGATATGTCGTTATTCATTGCTATTGTCCTCGTGTATTACTTAATTGCTTATTTGTTTGACAATAAAATGCTAAGTCCTTTTATCTTCAAAGAGGATAGTTTCATAATTAGTTTTGTAGGGTTAATTTTGTTAATCGGTACTTTTCTTTTGGTAAGATATATAATCAATAAATTCAAGAAAAATTAGAAGTTGATCTTCAAGTAACGGGTGTTTCACTTGAAGATCGTTGAGGTACTGGACGGTTTTTTTTCATATTGAACTAAAGCTGCAGTTTAGCATTCCTGTA
>NZ_JBALOV010000068.1:0-1359 GCF_036965045.1 Bacillus sp. JJ1533
AGACTTTTACAGATAAAGAGATTAAACAACTATCAGCTAATATATACGTTAAATCAATTAGTTCTAAAGGAATTACTTATACTGATGAATTTAAACATATATTTATTGCAGAAACCAAGAAAGGCAAGTTTGCTAGAGTTATTTTTGAGGAATGCGGTTTTGATGTAGATATTTTGGGGATTCAAAGGGTTAAATCAGCGAGTAGAAGATGGAAGGATGCTTACTCAGAAAAAGGGCTAATTGGCCTACGTGATACCAGAGTCGGTAACTCAGGGCGCCCTAGAGAAAAAGAACTGACACTGAAAGAAAAAAACGCTCGATTGGAAGCAGAAATTAACTTGTTAAAAGCAGAAAATGAACTACTAAAAAAGATCCGTTTTGCGGAAAGGGGGATGAGAAAGTAACACTTCCACCAAGCCTGAAATATGAACTTATCCGTTCGGTAATTGAAAAATATCATTTAAAAAACATGGTGAGTTACCTTTGTAAAGTAGCCGACGTTTCGAGAAGTGGTTATTATAATTATTTCACATTAGAGTCACAAGAACGAAGGAAACTGAAGGATGAAAAGGATGAAGTGTTGAAAGAGAATATTTTAAAGGCCTATAACTTCAAAGGTCGAAAGAAAGGGGCACGTCAAATCAAAATGACTTTGGCGGGTCAATTTGATGTTGTCTACAATTTGAAGCTTATCCGTCGAATCATGAAGAAATATAACATTATATGTCCCATCAGAAGGGCAAATCCTTATAGGAGAATGATGAAGGCCACACAAGAACATCGGGTTGTACCAAACCTATTGAACAGACAATTTAAGCAAGATATACCTGGAAAAGTTCTTCTAACCGATATCACGTATTTATATTACGGAAAAGGTCAGAAAGCCTATTTGTCGACTATTAAAGATGGTTCGACTAATGAAATCTTAGCTTATAACGTGTCAGCCCATATTACGATGGATTTAGCTACAAACACCCTTATAAAGTTAAAGAAGAACCGTAACTTTAGAAAAGCGGAAGACGCATTGATACACTCTGATCAAGGAACCCACTATACACACCCTAACTTTCAAAAGTTAGTGAAGAAACTTGGGTTACACCAATCTATGTCCAGACGCGGCAACTGTTGGGATAATGCCCCTCAAGAATCATTTTATGGACATTTCAAGGATGAAGCATATATAAAACCATGTGAAACCTTAGATGAATTAAAGCGTGAAATTAAACAATATATGACGTACTACAATTACTACAGATACCAATGGAATTTAAATAAGATGACCCCTGTTCAATACAGAGATCATCTTCTTAAAACCGCCTAGGCTTTTTTCAAAATGTCCTTTACAAAGGGTACACTTTA
>NZ_JBALOV010000069.1:0-15663 GCF_036965045.1 Bacillus sp. JJ1533
GATATGGTTGGTCTTTTTTTGTGCTTAAAAGATAATTTAGAAATCATAGGCTTCTTTATTTTGGTTGATAAAAGCGTAATAGAAGTATTCTTTATCTGAATTATCCAACCTGCAAAATGATACATGATAAATCGTAAATTGAATAAACAGTATATCGCCCAGCTGCTAAACGATAAATGATATCCCGCAAACAGCCTAAACGATATATCATCTAGCCGCCAAACAATAAATGATATCTCGAAAACATCCTAAACGGTATATCACCAACTCAAATAATAAGAAGTGATATACCGTCTACTGCCCGCAATATCATAAAACTCCTCCCAAACTCCCTAAACACCATCAATTTTCTCTTTTAAAAAAAGATATAGCAGAAAGGGAACTTTTTCTGCTGAAACCGCCAGGAACTGTCGAATAAACGGATAGTCATTGCTAGAGTATGAATGAAGCAACTCACTCCACCACTCTGTCTCATATCTCGATATCATGCTTAAATTGTACAGCAATAAATAATGCGACATGATTTCTGGAAAAAACGTTAATAGTTCACGCTCCTTTGGTAGATAATAAGTATTTTCGTATAAATGATACAAAAGTGGAGAACTTGCCAGTGGTAACAACAGGTTTGATGTATTTACCTTTAAAGAGATGGGCTCACGGTCTGTTGCTTTTACTTCTCCATTAGGAGGAGACGCAAAACGCAAGGTTTGTACCATGAAATCCAAGAATCTCCGGGAAGTCATATGATAGCTATCTAGTGCTTCTACCGGAATGGTCAATGTATTATCATCGGTAACAGGTGTTTTTAAATACAATTTTTGTTGAAAATGTAAACTAAATAGGTTTTGTAATTCAGGGATTCTTTTGAATAGCCGTTCCATTGTGAACTTTTCGCCTTCCATTTGTTTCACATGGAACATACGTTCAGAAAAATGTGAAAATAATCCGTTTTTCTGTACCTTGACTTCATCATGAAAAAACTCATAGCTTTGTTTTTTTCGTTTTCTTGTTGAGACCCCGTGGGCCAGCACAGAGGTTGATTCCGGATATTGGGGATCAACGGTAAGAAGGCAAGCCTTTAACAATTGAACCATTCCGTAAAAAAGAAGAACAGGTTTAATGGACAATGGAGCATTTTGAGAAAGTTGATAGTAATTTTGGCCATGCTCCAAATAATAAATAAAGGGATAGCTGTTTTCATAACTTTTTTTATCAGCATCGGGGACAGCTGCTTTTTTATAGCATTTTTGAAGTAAGTGCTGTGTTGTATTGGCTGCATGTAGTGCATTAAATGATTGCCAAATAAAACGATAATCAAACAAATTCGAAACCTCCAATAATCAGCAAAAAAAAGTGCAGGACTTAGGTTTAAAAGGATAATAAAAAACTCTGAATAATTAAACTTATCATTCCTTTCTTGACAGTAGTTTACCCAGTTGATAATCTACTAATAATATTTTTCAATCGAAGGGGGATTTATTACATGTGGGAAACTAAGTTTGCTAAAGAAGGTTTAACATTTGA
Source organism: Bacillus sp. JJ1533 (assembly GCF_036965045.1). Classification (NCBI taxonomy): domain Bacteria; kingdom Bacillati; phylum Bacillota; class Bacilli; order Caryophanales; family Bacillaceae; genus Bacillus; species Bacillus sp. JJ1533. The sequence continues at coordinate 1,525 of NZ_JBALOV010000069.1, forward strand.
TGATGTTTTATTATTACCAGCTAAGTCAGAAGTGCTGCCTAAGGATGTAAATCTTGGGGTAAAGTTAACAGAAACTCTTAAGTTAAATATCCCGATTATTAGTGCAGGTATGGATACTGTTACAGAGCACGAAATGGCAATTGCAATGGCACGCCAAGGTGGATTAGGTGTTATTCATAAGAATATGTCTATTGAGCAACAAGCTGAACAGGTAGATAAAGTAAAGCGTTCTGAAAGTGGCGTAATCACTGATCCATTTTACCTTACACCGAGTCATCAAGTATTTGATGCAGAGCATTTAATGGGGAAATATCGTATCTCCGGTGTCCCAATTGTAAATAATCCACAAGAACAAATCTTGGTAGGTATTATTACCAACCGTGACCTTCGTTTTATTCAAGATTATTCCATTCAGATTTCCGATGTCATGACAAAGGAAAATCTTGTGACTGCCCCTGTTGGTACGACTTTAGAACAGGCAGAAAAGCTTCTGCAGAAGTATAAAATTGAAAAACTTCCACTTGTTGACGAGAGTGGTGTATTAAAAGGACTTATCACCATTAAGGATATTGAAAAAGTCATCGAGTTTCCGAATTCTGCAAAGGATGCACAGGGACGTTTATTAGTCGGAGCAGCTGTTGGTGTATCAAAAGATACGGCGCCTCGCGTTGCTAAGCTTGTAGAAGCTGGAGTTGATGCAATTGTTGTTGATACGGCACATGGTCACTCAGCAGGTGTTCTTGAAACAGTAAAGAAAATTCGAGAAGCCTATCCAAACTTAAATATTATTGCTGGTAATGTGGCAACTGCCGAAGCTACTCGAGCTCTCATTGAAGCTGGAGCCAGTGTTGTAAAGGTTGGTATCGGACCAGGTTCAATTTGTACAACTCGTGTTGTTGCAGGTGTAGGTGTTCCACAGATCACAGCTATTTATGATTGTGCAACAGAGGCAAGAAAACATGGTGTTTCGATTATTGCGGATGGTGGTATTAAATTCTCAGGCGACATCGTAAAAGCATTAGCTGCAGGAGGACACGTAGTCATGCTTGGTAGCCTACTAGCAGGTGTATCTGAAAGCCCAGGCGAAACAGAGATCTTCCAAGGACGTCGCTTTAAAGTGTATCGCGGTATGGGTTCTGTTGCCGCCATGGAAAAAGGAAGTAAGGATCGGTACTTTCAAGAGGATGCGAAGAAATTTGTTCCTGAAGGTATTGAAGGACGCCTTCCATACAAGGGTCCACTTACAGATACGATTTATCAATTAATCGGTGGTATTCGTTCAGGTATGGGATATTGTGGTACAAAGAACCTAGAAGAGCTAAGAGAAAATGCTCAATTTATTAAAATGACGGGTGCTGGATTACGTGAGAGTCATCCACATGATGTCCAAATTACAAAAGAAGCACCAAACTATTCAACATTATAAGCTAAAATTCGACAAAATCATCCATTTGTAGGATTTCTATATTGTGGTAGATAGAGTATGATTACTCTGTCTATTTTTTTTGAAGATGATATGTTAAAATGATTTTTGTGCGTAATACGAAAGTGGAGGTTTAAAACGTGAAAAAACAAACACAAAAAAGATTGATTATAAGCATTTTAGCAGTCTTTTTGCTGTCGATTATAGTGGGGCAAGTACCACAAGCGAAGGCGGCTCCTGCTCTTGATATAAATGTAAAAAATGCAATTTTAATTGATGCAGATACAGGAAAGATATTATATGAAAAGAATGCCGATCAAGCAGCTCCAATTGCAAGTATGGTTAAAATGATGACCGAATACTTAGTATTGGAGGCTATTTCAGAAGGTAGACTTTCATGGGATCAAACGACTCAAATTAGTCAATATGCGTATGATATTTCTGCAAATAATAATTTTTCAGGTGTTGGCTTACGATTAAATCACGACTATACGGTTGAAGAGCTCTATAAGGCAATGGCGATTTATTCCGATAATGCAACAACAATTACCTTAGCAGAATTACTAGCTGGCTCTGAAGGTGAATTTGTAAAGCTAATGAATAAAAAGGCAGAAGAATTAGGTCTTCCTGATTATGAGTTTGTTAATAGTACAGGACTATCAAATTCAATGTTAGGTGACAATTATCCTGAAGGGACAAGTCCAGATGGAGATAATATGCTTTCTGCAAAATCAGTAGCATTGCTAGCCTATTCATTAATTAAAGATCATCCGAATGTACTTGAAATTTCAAGTATTCCACAACTTGATTTTTACGGTGAAAAACTTGATAACTGGAACTGGATGTTAAAGCATGATCCAAGTGTTTCTCCATACCTTGCTCAATTCTATTATGAGGGAATGGATGGATTAAAAACAGGAACAACACCTGCTGCTGGTTATTGTTTTACAGGTACAGCTGAACGAAATGGGAAAAGATTAATTTCTGTTGTGATGGGTGCAACAAGTGAACCGGAACGTTTTAGAGAAACTAGTAAGCTCTTAGATTACGGTTTTAATAATTTTGAGCAAATTGAAGTTTATCCTGAAGGCTATCAATTAAAGGGTAAAAAAGAATTAGAAGTTGTTAAAGGAAAAGAAAAAGAAGTTGAAATTTCAACTAATGCACCTGTCAGAATTATCGTACCAAAGGGTGTAGATAAGTCCGCGTTTAAAGCGAAATATGTGTTTGATGAAAAAGTAGTGTCGAAAGACGAAGAGCTAACAGCACCATTTAAAAAGGGAACAACGGTTGGTCATATGGCCATTTCCTATGATGGTGATGATTTAGGATATATTACACCAGGCGGTAAGGATAAATTACAGGTTGCACTTGTAACAGATTCTGGTGTAGAAAAGACAAACTGGTTTGTTCTCATGATGAGAGGAATTGGTGGATTCTTTGGTGATATTTGGTCAAGTGTGGCAAATACCGTTAAAGGCTGGTTTTAAACTTATCCGATAACGTCCTCCTTCTATTTATAGAGGGAGGTTTTTTTCAATATTTTCCAACATGTACTATTTTGGTATAATTACTAGGAAATATAGAAAAATTGCGTTAGAATAATCTTAAGATTTTTTTAATAGGCCGTTCTTATCTATCAAAATATGATATGATAAAGCCTATAAATAAGCTAATTTAACTTCTTATAGGGGGAATTGTAGTGGCAAATACAGGTACAGATCGAGTAAAACGAGGAATGGCTGAAATGCAAAAAGGCGGCGTTATTATGGACGTTGTTAATGCAGAGCAAGCCAGAATAGCAGAGGAAGCGGGTGCTGTTGCAGTAATGGCATTAGAGCGTGTACCGGCTGATATCCGTGCAGCAGGTGGAGTTGCTAGAATGGCAGACCCAACTATAGTTGAGCAAGTAATGAATGCTGTTACTATTCCTGTTATGGCAAAAGCTCGTATTGGTCATATCGTAGAAGCAAGAGTGCTTGAGGCTATGGGTGTTGATTATATTGATGAGAGTGAAGTACTAACTCCAGCAGATGAGGAGTTCCATTTAAATAAACGTGATTTTACGGTTCCGTTTGTATGTGGATGCCGTGATCTAGGTGAAGCAACTCGCCGTATTGCTGAAGGTGCATCTATGCTTCGTACAAAAGGTGAGCCAGGGACAGGGAATATCGTTGAGGCTGTTCGCCATATGAGAAAGGTAAATGCTCAAATTCGCAAAGTAGTTGGTATGAGTGAAGATGAGTTAATGACAGAAGCGAAAAACTTAGGAGCACCGTACGAGTTATTGCTTCAGATTAAACAAGAAGGTCGCTTACCAGTTGTTAACTTTGCAGCAGGTGGAGTTGCAACTCCAGCAGATGCTGCATTAATGATGCAACTTGGTGCTGACGGTGTGTTTGTTGGATCAGGTATTTTCAAATCAGATAATCCTGCAAAGTTTGCTCGTGCAATTGTTGAAGCAACAACACATTACCAAGATTATGAATTAATTGCACATCTATCAAAAGGCTTAGGAAATGCTATGAAGGGTATTGAGATTTCATCATTATTACCAGACCAACGCATGCAAGAACGAGGCTGGTAAGTAAGAGGGTGTTCAAGTGTGGTTAAAATAGGAGTATTGGGACTTCAGGGGGCTGTTAGAGAGCATGTACGTTCAGTTGAAGCCTCTGGAGCAGAAGCAGTCATCGTTAAAAAGGTAGAACAGCTAGAAGAAGTAGACGGGTTGATTATTCCTGGCGGAGAAAGTACAACAATGCGTCGTTTAATTGATAAATATGAGTTTATGGAACCACTTCGTTCATTTGCGGAACAAGGAAAACCAATGTTTGGTACATGTGCAGGATTAATCCTCCTCGCAAAGAAGCTAGTTGATTATAAAGAGTCACATCTTGGTTTAATGGATGTAACGGTTGAGCGAAATTCATTTGGCCGTCAACGTGAGAGCTTCGAAGCAGAGCTAATGATTCCAGGAATCGCTGAGGATTTTGTAGGTGTGTTTATTCGTGCGCCACATATTGTGGAAGCGGGAGAAGACGTTGAAGTTCTTGCAAAGCATGATGGTAGAATTGTTGCAGCTCGGGAAGGTCAATTTTTAGGCTGTTCTTTTCATCCAGAATTAACGAATGATCATCGTTTTACAGCATATTTTGTACAAATGGTTGAGGAATCAAAATCGAAAAACCTTGTATAAACACTTGAAACGTGGTAAAACTTAATGTAAATAATAAAATGTTAAATCTATGATAGGAAGTAGTAGCTTGTTTTTTTTCTAAAGAGAGTCGGTGGCTGGTGTGAACCGATGAAAAAGGCTTGTGAATCCATCCTTGAGTGAAATACTGAACCTTTTCGTCATGCAAGTAGGTATTTTCGGTAAATCCGTTATCTTTTTCAAGAGGGGGATACGTGTATCCTCAACTAGGGTGGTAACGCGGGTTAACTCTCGTCCCTTTTATTAGGGGCGGGAGTTTTTTATATTTCATGACAATTGTTATGCATCGCATGTCTTGCTTTTTCAACAGTCATGGGTGGAATCCATTGAGTGTGCTACAACTACATAGATTTTAGGAGGTTTTTGAGATGTTGGATATTAAATATTTACGAAGCCATTTTGATGAGGTGAAGGAAAGACTTCAGTATCGTGGGGAGGATCTAACAGACCTTGGGCGTTTTGAGGAGTTGGACAAGACGCGCCGTGATCTCATTGCGAAGACTGAAGAGCTAAAAAGCCGAAGAAATGAAGTATCTGGCCAAATTGCCGTTCTAAAAAGAGAGAAAAAGGATGCTGATGCTCTTATTTTAGAAATGCGTGAGGTTGGAGACAAAGTTAAGGATCTGGATACAGAATTACGAGGTGTCGAAGAACAATTAGAACATCTCATGTTATCTATTCCAAATATTCCACATGAAAGTGTGCCTATTGGTGAATCTGAGGATGACAACGTTGAAATTCGCAAATGGGGTGAACTCCCTGAGTTTGGGTTTGAACCAAAACCACACTGGGAAGTGGCTGATCAACTTGAGATTTTAGATTTTGAGCGTGCTGGGAAGGTCACCGGAAGTCGTTTTGTATTTTATAAGGGGCTTGGAGCTAGACTAGAAAGAGCACTATTTAACTTTATGTTAGACCTTCATGTGGAGGAACATGGATATGAGGAGGTTATCCCTCCATATTTAGTGAATCGTGCCAGCATGACTGGAACGGGTCAACTTCCAAAGTTTGAAGAGGACGCTTTCCTTATCGAAAGTGAAGACTATTTCTTAATTCCAACTGCCGAGGTTCCGGTTACAAACCTTCACCGTGATGAAATCATAAGTGGTGAACAACTGCCAATAAAATATGCGGCATTTAGTGCTTGTTTCCGTTCTGAAGCGGGATCAGCTGGTAGGGATACAAGGGGCTTGATTCGCCAGCATCAATTTAATAAAGTAGAATTGGTGAAATTCGTTAAGCCAGAAGATTCTTATGCAGAACTAGAAAGCTTAACAGCAAATGCTGAAAAAGTACTTCAACTATTAGGTCTTCCCTATCGTGTCTTAAGCATGTGTAGTGCCGATTTAGGATTCACTGCTGCAAAGAAATATGACATTGAAGTTTGGATTCCAAGCTATGAAACATACCGTGAAATTTCTTCTTGCAGTAACTTTGAAGCATTCCAAGCTAGACGTGCAAACATTCGCTTCCGTCGAGACAGAGATACTAAGCCGGAGCATGTTCATACATTGAATGGTTCTGGACTAGCGATTGGTCGAACAGTAGCTGCGATCCTTGAAAATTACCAACAGGAAGACGGTACAGTAGTTATTCCTGAAGTATTACGCCCTTATATGGGAAATAAAGAAGTAATTGGTCCAAAGAAATAACAAAAGAATAGGCCAGGATTTACTATCTTCCTGGCCTATAAAAAAATTGTAAAAGAATGTTGACTTCTACTTTTAATCTATGGTATATTAATTTTTGTCGATACGGAGGAATACCCAAGTCCGGCTGAAGGGATCGGTCTTGAAAACCGACAGGGGTGTTAAAGCCCGCGGGGGTTCGAATCCCTCTTCCTCCGCCATATATTTAAAATAATACTAGCGCATAAAGTATTGGAGATGAACTCGTTACTATCATGGTAACGAGTTTTTTGTTTTTAAGAAATAATATAGTCATAAAAGAACCCCTTTTGATTTGCTCAAAAGGGGTTTTTGTTAGCTTTTTAAAAGCTCAGTTTGTCGAATGAAATTCGAGATTTTTTCGATAATCAGTTCAATTGAACTTTCATCTTTCATAATATCGTACTCATTAATATTTAATCGGAGTACGGGGCAAGCATTAAAGTTATTGATCCATTTTTCATATCGACCGTGCATTTCTTCCCAATAAGAAATTGGTGTTTGCTGTTCCATTGGTCTTCCACGTTCATGAATTCGACTAATAATATCATCAAGACTTCCTTCTAGATAAATTAATAAATTCGGATGAGGGAAGTAAGGTGTCATGACCATTGCATCAAAAAGGTTAGTGTACGTCTCATAGTCGACCGGTGCCATTGTTCCTTTCTCGTAATGCATTCTCGCAAAAATACCTGTATCCTCGTAGATGGAACGGTCTTGAATAAATCCACCGCCGTATTCAAAGATTTTCTTCTGCTCTTTAAAACGCTCGGCAAGGAAATAAATTTGAAGGTGGAAGCTCCATCTTTCAAAGTCTGCATAAAACCGATCTAAATATGGATTTGTATCCACTTTTTCAAAGGAGGTTCTAAATCCAAGTGCATCAGCAAGTGCTTTTGTCATTGTCGATTTACCAACTCCGACTGTTCCGGCAACAGTAATCACTGCATTACTCGGAATATCATATTTATTACGCAAATTCATTATGTCTAACCCCTTTTTCAAGAATAATGTCTTCTATTTTTGTAAGTATTTGATCAAGGTCTTTTTTATTTTGAACAAAATCAACCTGGTCCCCATCAAACCGAATAACAGGAATTTCTGGGTGGGATTTTTCAAACTGTGTCATGAATAGCTCATAATCACGGCTTAATTGACTTAAGTAAGCTGGGTCAATATTCTTTTCAATGTCCCGACCACGTATTTGGATCCGTTCTAATAAAGTATCAAGACTTGCATGTAAATAGATAACGACATTCGGAACAGGCATATCCGCTGTTAAAATGTTATAAATTTGAAGATATTTTTGGAACTGATGTGTTTTTAAGGTACGCTCAGCGAAAATAAGGTTTTTGAATATATGATAATCCGCAACAACCGGTTGATCTTTTTGAAGGTAAAATTGATGAATGTCTTCAAGTTGTTTGTATCGGTTACAGAGGAAAAACATTTCCGTTTGAAAGCTCCACTCCTCGATATTGCTATAAAATTTTCCTAAGAATGGATTTTCATCGACAATCTCTTTCAGTAAGGCAAATTCGAAGCGTTCAGAAATCGCCTTAGCGAGAGAGGTTTTTCCAACTCCGATTGGACCCTCTACTGTAATAAAAGGAATCCTACTACCCATCTCGTGTCCCCCTTTGTATAATCCATAAAATAAACAGATAAGCATTATTTTATCATAGGTAGGTTGATGATTGTTATGTATTGTCGAAAAAACAAATTGGGAAAATTTGAGGACTATAGGATGTGGGTTAAAAGACCCTAGCATAGGACGTTATGTTCTTAGTTTTTGATCCCCTAATGACGGATTAATAAAAAAGGAACCCGTATAAACGAGTTCCTTAAAAGGGCACTATCTTTTTACAACATTGAAATTGTTTGTGATCAAGAGCCAGTTTTGCGGAAATGGAAGTCCGAGTTTCCAGTAGCTAATCCCACGCAAATTCAATTCCTTAATCAAATCAAATTTCGCTTGAATACTTCTAGCATCCTCAAACCATACCTTATGCTGCTTTCCAGCTGAATCGGTATAGTCAAAGTGAGGTGCCTGAGCTTTTGTATCATATTGAATGGGTACATTATTTTGTTTTGCAATTTCAATCGCTCGCTGCGGGCTGACTGCCTTCGCGTATTCGCCCCCTTGAACAAATGGCAATGTCCAATCATAGCCATAAAGGTTTTGTCCCATCATAATTTTTGATGCAGGCATTTCAGTAAGGGCATATTCTATGACATCTCTGACCGGGCCAATTGGTGATACCGCCATTGGAGGGCCGCCGCTATATCCCCACTCATACGTCATGATTACAACAAAATCTACAATTTCACCATGTGCTTTATAGTCATGGGCTTCGTACCAATCCCCTTTTTGTTCGGCGCTTGTTTTAGGAGCAAGTGCTGTTGAAAGAAGCCAGCCTTCTTGACCAAAGCGCTGCTTTGCTTTTCGTAAAAAGTTGTTATACGCTTCACGGTCTTCAGGGCGTAAAAATTCCATATCAAAATGAATATCTCGGAAACCATATTTCTTTGCTGTTTCTACTATTGTATTTAAGAGTTTATTTTGGATGTCTTGATTATTTAGGACAAGTCTACCTAATTCATCACTAAATTGACCATTTTCTAAGTTTGCGACGACCATCATTAATGTCACATTTTGTCCTTGTGCGATGCTTGGTAAATTGTTTAGCGGTGGTTCCTTTAAAGTACCGTCTCGTTGTATTTGAAAATTAAAAGGGGCTAAGTAGGTTAAGTATGGAGCTGCTTGTCGAGTACTTCTTTCAAGTGCGGGACTTACGGAAGATCCTAACGGCTCCACATAGGCATTGATTTCAGCATTTCGTTTTGGGCGTTCAGGAATATAGATTCTAAGCCCAACCTGTAATGGTCGATTAGGTGGAATTTGATTAATTTGTGCTAATTGCTGATAATTCATCCCGAACTTATTTGCAATGGACCAAAGACTATCACCGGGCTGCACCCAATAAAATTGACCAACTATAGGAATGACCATGGCCTGACCAACAACGAGAGTATTTGGATCAGGAATTTGATTGGCGCGAACAATTTCATCTGCAGTTGTTCCATATGCCTGGGCAATTCCTGATATGGACTGACCCTGCTGTACAACATGAATTTGCATGTTTGACCTCCTCGTTCTACAATCTAGGTAACACACCTTTATTACTCTATGAGAGAAAAGGGAAGATGATGCTTGGTTAAAGTGCCAAATAAGGAGTAATTAATAGTATGAAGTCTGACGAATATTATATGAAATTGGCTATTGAAGAAGCAAAAAAGGCAGCAGCTATCGATGAAGTACCTATTGGTGCTGTTTTAGTTATAAATGACGAAGTGATTGCCACAGCCCATAATCTTCGTGAAACAGAGCAACGGTCCATTGCCCATGCAGAAATACTTGCGATTGATGAAGCATGTAAACGAACTGGCTTTTGGAGATTAGAAAATGCAACACTTTATGTTACACTTGAGCCGTGCGCGATGTGTTCGGGTGCGATTGTCTTATCTAGGGTTAAGAGGGTCGTCTATGGCGCACGTGATCCAAAAGGCGGATGCGCAGGAACTTTAATGAATCTTTTACAGGAACAAAGATTTAACCATCAGGCTGAAGTAGTTTCAGGCGTCTGTGAAGAGGAGTGCGGCCAATTGTTAAGCTCCTTTTTTAAAGAGATCAGAAAGAAAAAGAAAAACGCAACTGGCACTACTTGAAAAAACTTACAGTTTGTAGTGATTGATTTTTTTCGGCTAAGCCTTTATACTAAGAATGTGTCACAAAGACACCTAACAATTTGGTATCAATTTTGCCGTGCTAAGCGGGGAGGTAGCGGTGCCCTGTACTCGCAATCCGCTCTAGCGAGGCCGAATCCCTTCATAGAGGGTAGTTATTGTGGGGTCTGCCTCAAGTAAGTGGTGTTGACGTCTGGGTCCTACGCAATGGGAACCCGTGAACCCTGTCAGGTCCGGAAGGAAGCAGCAGTAAGCGGACTATCCCATGTGCCGTAGGGTTGCCTAGACCGAGCTAACTGCTTGAGTAACGCCTGGAGTAACTATTCGACGGAAGGTGCACGGCAGTTATACTACATAAAACAACTCACTCATTCGGGTGGGTTTTTTTATTACTTATTTATTGCAAAAGTCATAAACACTTTGTGCAGAATATTCACTTCCTGTATAATAAGAAATGGACGATAAGAAGGAGGGGCAATACCAATGGCATATCAAGCATTATACCGTGTCTTTCGACCACAAACCTTTCATGATGTAGTCGGACAAGAACATATAACCAAAACATTAAAGAATGCCCTTCTTCAAGAAAAATTTTCACATGCCTATCTATTCTCGGGACCAAGGGGAACGGGAAAAACAAGTGCTGCGAAGATTTTTGCCAAAGCAGTAAACTGTGAGCATTCTCCCGTAGCTGAGCCTTGTAATGAGTGTGCGGCATGTCGAGGAATTACAGATGGCTCAATCGCTGATGTCATTGAAATCGATGCTGCATCAAACAACGGTGTTGATGAAATCAGAGACATTCGTGATAAGGTGAAATATGCTCCAAGTGCAGTACGTTATAAAGTATATATCATTGATGAAGTACATATGCTGTCAATCGGGGCGTTTAATGCCTTATTAAAAACATTGGAGGAACCTCCAAGACATGTCATTTTTATTCTGGCAACAACAGAACCACATAAAATCCCATTAACAATTATTTCAAGATGTCAACGCTTTGACTTTCGTCGTATTACCGCTCAAGCAATCGTGGGACGAATGAAAACAATCATAGCCGAACAAGATGTGAAAGTTGATGACCAGGCTCTTTATGTCATTGCTAGAGCAGCTGAAGGTGGAATGCGTGATGCCTTGAGCTTACTAGACCAAGTGATTTCGTTCAGTGACGAAGAGGTGAAGCTTGAGGATGTTCTTACAATTACAGGTGCTGTATCCCAGTCCCTTTTAACAAATGTGGTCAGGGCCATTCGCGACCGTGATGTCCAAACGGCCTTAAAGACGCTAGATGAAATGATGGACCTTGGGAAAGACCCAATGCGCTTTATCGAAGATCTTATTTTCTACTATCGGGATATGCTTTTGTATCAAACAGCCCCTCAGTTAGAAGAAGTACTGGAGCGGGTTTTAGTCGATGAAGACTTTACAGAACTTGCAAAAAGTATCCAGAGTCATGAAATCTACGATACCATTGATATTTTAAATCAAGCTCAAGGAGAGATGAAGTGGACGAATCATCCGCGCATTTTTCTAGAGGTAGCGATTGTAAGGCTTACTCAAATGGAACAACAGCAATCACTACAATCACTGCCACAAATTGAAGGCTTAATGAATAAAATAAATATGTTAGAATCTGAACTTGCATCCATTAAGGAAAAAGGGATTACAGGCCATCCACAGGATGCAAAGCCTGCTGAAAAACGTCCACAAAAGTCATCTAGAAACGGCTACAGGACACCAGTTGGAAGGATTAATGAAGTATTAAAGACTGCAACAAGGCAAAATCTTGATTTATTAAAAGGAAAATGGGGAGATATGCTGGACCAGCTGCGTAGCCAGAACAAAGTCTCTCATGCAGCCCTTTTAATTGAAAGTGAACCAGTTGCAGCTTCTACTAATGCGTTTGTGTTAAAATTTAAATATGAGATCCATTGTAAAATGGCATCAGAAAACTCAGAAGTAAAAGAAAACCTTGAAAGTATTCTTGCGACATTAACAGGACATCGATTCGAAATGATTGGTGTACCAGATGATGAATGGGGTAAAATTAGAGAAGAGTTTATCCGTGGGCAACGAACCGATGATGACGAAAGACCAGAGGATACAGAAGATCCACTCATTGCAGAAGCAATGAAAATCGTAGGTGCAGAGCTCATTGAAATAAAGGAATAATAAAAGAGTTTATTAAGGAGGAATTACACATGATGCGTGGTGGCGGAATGGGAAATATGCAAAAAATGATGAAGCAAATGCAAAAAATGCAAAAGGATATGCAAAAGGCACAGGAAGAGCTTGCTGAAAAGGTAGTTGAAGGTACCGCTGGTGGTGGCATGGTCACTGTAAAAGCTAACGGCCAAAAAGAAATTATTGATGTGATCATTAAAGAAGAAGTGGTAGATCCAGAAGATATTGAAATGCTTCAAGACCTTGTTTTAGCTGCAACAAATGATGCCCTAAAGAAAATCGAAGACCTCACAAATGAAACAATGGGGCAATTCACAAAGGGAATGAACCTACCGTTCTAATTGCCGGTTGAAAGGACTTAGATAGATATGCATTATCCTGAACCAATATCTAAGCTAATTGATAGCTTTATGAAATTGCCAGGTATCGGCCCAAAAACAGCCGTGCGTCTGGCTTTTTTTGTATTAAATATGAAAGAGGATGTCGTACTTGATTTTGCAAAGGCTCTTGTCGATGCAAAGCGTAACCTCACATATTGCTCCAATTGTGGGCATATAACAGATAGAGACCCATGTTATATCTGCGAAGATGAACGTCGTGATAAAACAATTATCTGTGTCCTTCAAGATCCAAAAGATGTCATCGCAATGGAAAAAATGAAGGAATACAATGGTTTATATCATGTATTACATGGAGCCATTTCTCCAATGGATGGTATTGGTCCAGAGGATATCAAAATCCCTGAATTACTCAAAAGGCTTCAGGATGATACCGTACAAGAAATCATATTAGCGACTAATCCGAATATTGAAGGGGAAGCTACAGCTATGTATATTTCCCGTTTGCTAAAACCATCAGGAATTAAAGTCACGAGAATTGCTCATGGATTGCCTGTTGGTGGAGATCTAGAATACGCTGATGAAGTAACACTCTCAAAGGCGCTTGAAGGACGTCGGGAACTATAGGGGGTCTTTTATGCTTTTAAAAAAGAAGGGAAAGCTTCGAAAAGAATTTAACCAACAGCTCTTTAGCCAATTAGAAATCGCAAAGAAGGAATGGATGAGACAAAAAAGCCTCATTGAAAAAAGTGTTGAACCTTCTGATGATATCTTAAATGAATTAAAAGTAGCAGAAACAAAATACTTCTTTTTATTACGAGAAGCAAAAAGACGAAAGATATTTTTATAAAGTGAACCTTCATTTACTGTGGTTTTCTTGCCAATTAATGCGGGATAAAATAAATCCTACCAGGAGAATGGTAGGATTTTTCTTTGTTTATCAGGCTTACTAAATAAAAATAGGACAAGAGGTTCTTAAAACCATTCATTCACATAGAATAATAGTACAAGTTGTATGAAGGAGTGAGGTTTGATTGGAAGCAAAGATTGTAATAGCCATACTCGGGGGATTGATAGTGCTTGTGCTTTTAATGGGAGCTCCTCTTAAGCCTATTCGCATAGTAGGACAAGTATTTGTTAAAATCCTAATCGGCGCTTTGTTTTTATTTTTTCTAAATGCTTTTGGAGCATCATTTGATTTACATGTACCAATTAATCTAGTTACATCTGCGGTATCTGGTCTACTCGGTCTTCCAGGTTTAGCTGCACTCGTAATTATAGATTTGTTTATAGTAGGATAAAAAAACAAATGGATACTCATTTGTTTTTTTGTGCGTTTAGATAGGGAATGTTTTAAAGGATAAATTATTTTAAAATAATTTATTGACAATCTGTTTGATCAGGTGTATATTTATACTCCTCACAGGGAATACCTTATGAATGAGAAGAAATATTTTAAAATATGGTTGACTTATTTTTGTGAGGATGTTATATTAATAAAGTCGCTTCTGAGAGGCGAGTCAAAAAGTTCTTTGAAAACTGAACACAATACAAGCGTCAACGTTT
>NZ_JBALOV010000070.1:0-1384 GCF_036965045.1 Bacillus sp. JJ1533
AAAATCGGCGAGAGGACGCAAATCCGATGATTCCGACGCAAAAATCGGCGAGAGGACGCAAATCCGATGATTCCGATGCAAAAGCCGGCGAGAGGAGGCAAATCAAGACCAGTAAAAAAATCAAAACAAAGGTGCAATTACACGACTCTCCTCAATAGTAGGTACATACAAAAATTTTTTTTCAAAAAAAGGTTTTGCCGAGAAACAAAGAATATATCCAGTATCAATTAAAGGAGTTGAGTAAAATAAAGAAACGAGAAATGTCACTTGAGATTAGAAAAATAAAAGCATTAAGGAGGAGAACTGCTACCACTCATCCGAAATTTGAGGCAGTAGATGAAAGGTATAGACTCCAAATCAGTGGCTACAGTGGAGAAAAATCCTTAGATTATTATTTGAAGTTTTTCCCCGATAAGACATACAACATTCTAAAAGGCCTTCGCTTACCAGACTCCTCCACAAACACTTTTTTTGAAATTGATTCTTTCATTATATCCCCACACTTTATTCTTGATGTAGATGCAAAAAATCATAAGGGAGAACTGCACTTTGATCACCACTTTGAACAAATGCACCAAACCTATGAAGAAATGAAAAAAACATATACCTGTCCATTGACTCAATTGTATCGACACAGACTACAGATCAGAAGATTATTAGAGACTCATAACATTGCGGTACCTCCGATTGAATCACTCATTGTAATTACAAACCCTTCCACAAGAATCAGTGTGTCTGATTACCATCCAGGTGCTAAGAATATTATTCGAGCCCCGAGCCTTCTTTCTAAAATGGACCAATTTGAAAAAAAGAATAAGAAAGTTGCTTTGGAAAATAAACAAATACAAAAGTTAGTAAAACTATTGAAGAAGCTCCATACTCCTTTGGATAAGAACATCCTAGATACATTTGGTGTGCAAGAAAGCGAACTGCTTAAAGGAGTCATTTGCTCAAAATGTGACACTCTTCCCATGAAGCGCTCACTAGGCAAATGGTGCTGTACAAATTGTGGTCATACCTCAAAAAATGCTCATATAAGTGCAATGATTGACTACTTTTTGTTAGTTGATAATACACTAACAAATAAAAAACTGAGGGAGTTCTTGTTGTTGCCCTCAAGAACAGTCGCAACAAAAATTCTACAATCGGTGGGACTAGAGAACACAGGGGAAAAGAAAGGAACTAAATATTTTATTTCGGTGGAGAAACTGCTTGAACTTTGCAAAGATCTTGACTAGGTAAGATACAGCCAGTGATAGGGAAGCTGACTGTTTCATTTTGTTATCAACTTAACATACGAGTTTCGATTAAAAGAGGTATAGATTGTGTTGAGTAACAAGGGGCGTAAAGTTAGAAGCAAAAATCTGTGAGTTGGCGCAAAAAA
>NZ_JBALOV010000070.1:1572-15189 GCF_036965045.1 Bacillus sp. JJ1533
TTGGACCGACGCAAAAGTCTGTGAGTCGACGCAAAAAAGAGCGAACGGGACGCAAAAATCTGTGAGTTGACGCAAAAATGAGTGAACCGACGCAAAAATCAGCAAGTCGATGCAAATATCCACGTATAGAAGTAAATCTCCACTATGCTACGCAATTCTAAATAAAAAAGAGAATGTGAGTGTATACCAACATCCCTATAATGAAACCAATCTGTCTCATCTAATCTTCTGATTGCCCAACTTTGCCACGGCGTGTCAGTTTGTCTATAATATTCTATAGTATAAACAGAGTGGGGGATGTCAGTTGGCAGCGGATATTGTGGTTATTGGCAGTTTGAATGTAGACATGGTGGTGAATGTGAAAGAGCGGCCAGAGTGGGGCGAAACGGTTCTGGGGCATGGCTTTTTTACAGGTAATGGCGGAAAAGGCGGCAACCAGGCATATGCGGCTTCGAAACTTGGTGCGTCGGTTGCAATGCTCGGTTGTGTCGGGGAAGATATTTTTGGTGAGCAGCTTTTAAAAGGCTTGAATGAAGTGGGTGTCGATACTTCTCATATTGAAAAAATTCATGGTGTCTCGTCCGGTGTGGCGGTTATCAGCGTGAATGAAGATGGGGAAAATAGTATCATTGTATCACCTGGTGCAAATGACTATTTGACACCTGAATACGTTAGAAAACACGAGCAAGTTATACGTGAGGCGAAGCTTGTTATGATGCAACTCGAGATTCCTTTGGAAACAGTGCTTGATGTTGCAAATATCGCTCAGACGCATAATGTTCCGCTCATGCTCGACCCAGCGCCTGCACAAAAGCTACCAGACGAGCTTTATAAAAAGGTGACCTACCTCGTCCCAAATGAGAGTGAGTTAGGAATTGTGGCAGATGCGCAAATTTCGGATGTGGAATCCGCAAAAACGGCTGGAACGAAGCTATTGAAAAAAGGTGCAGATACGGTATTTGCAAAGCTTGGCGGGAAAGGGGTTGTCGTGTTGCGGGAAAACGAAACATTCTTTGTTGAGCCCCAAACTGTGACCGTGGTTGATACGACGGCAGCGGGTGATGCGTTTGCGGGTGCGCTCGCAACAGCACTCGTAAGCGGGAAAAGTCTCAACGAAGCGACCGAGTTTGCAAATACAGTCGGTGCGTTGACCGTTACAAAAAAGGGCGCTCAAGCCTCAATGCCAACACTAGAAGAGACAAAAGATTTTGGAGGTAAACAATGAAGAAAGTAATTTTTGATGTAGATACAGGAATAGATGATGCAATGGCGATTGCCTATGCAGTGAACTCGCCAGAGCTTGAACTTCTTGGGTTAACGACGAGCTACGGCAATGTCGCGGTAGACGAGGCAACGCGAAACACGCTTGCAGTTTTAGAGAAGCTTGGAAAAAGGATACCGGTATATGCTGGTTCTGCACAGCCACTAGCACGTTCTAATCGTGAAGGCTTTGCGAAAAAGGTCCATGGGCAAGACGGGTTAGGGAATGCGCTAGATTTTGAACCGACTGCTTCTGCTGAAACTCAGACTGCTGTCGATTTTATTATTAATCAGGTAAAAGAGCTTCCAAATGAAGTGACCATTATCGCCGTTGGACCATTGACAAACCTGGCTCTTGCACTTCAAAAGGCGCCAGAGATTGTCGACCAGGTTTCTGACGTTGTGATTATGGGTGGAGCGGTTTTTGTGCCAGGAAACGTGAATCCATATGCGGAGGCGAATATTTTTACCGACCCTGAAGCGGCAAAAATCGTACTGGCGTCAGGATTACCGATAAGGTTAGTAGGGCTGGATGTGACGATGCAGACCTTGTTGCCAAGAGAGAAAGTAGACGCGTGGCGCGGTTCTGAGGTCGGCGACTTTTTTGCGGACATGGTCGGCTTTTATCATGATTTTTATGAATCCGCGAACCCGGGAATTGGTGGCTGTGGCCTCCACGATCCATTAGCAGTAGGTGTGGCAATCGACCAAAGCTTCGTCAAAACAAAGTACATAGCGGTCGATGTGATAACTGAAGGCGAAGAAGATGGTAGAACAGTACCGGCAGCTGATGGTAGTCCCAAAATCCAAGTATGCACCGAAGTCGAAGCGCCAAAATTCTTGGATCACTTTTTAAAACGAGTGCCGACTGCACAATAGAAATTTCGAGCCCATGCTACAAAAATAGTAGCATGGGTTCAATTGTTGTAATATTGTTATTATATATAAAATTTTTGAGGGACACTCTGGACAGGTTCATTGTCCCAGATAAAATTGGTGGGACAAGGTACCTGTCCCCCGTCCAAAAAAAGGTGGCATTATAATGGAACAGCAGGTTGTAGCATTTTTGAAAGAGAAAGAGTCTGAGATGGTGGAGGTTTTGAAGGGGTTAGTGGAGTTAGAGTCTCCGTCTCACGATAAAGAAGCGGTGGACCAGGTGGGAGAGCAGGTTCAGAAGCTTTATAAAAAATATGTTGGCGGCTCCATCGGCAAATTCGAGAATGAGCATTTCGGTGATCATTTTCGCTGTGAATTTGGCGAGGGTGAGGAGCAGATTCTCATCTTAGCGCATATGGATACAGTTTGGCCAAAGGGCACGCTTGAGGAACTTCCATTCCGGATTGATGGAGACAAGCTTTATGGGCCGGGGTCATTTGATATGAAGGGTGGCATCGTCCAGGGGTTGTTTGCTCTACATGCGCTCAAAACACTCCAGGTTCCTTTGAAAACAAAGGTCGTGATGTTGTTTACGTCGGATGAGGAGATTGGAAGTGATTCCTCACGGGAGTTAATCGAAGCGGAAGCGAAGAAGAGCAAATATGTGCTTGTTCTAGAGTCTGCAGCAGCTTCAACCAAAGGAAAGCTGAAAACTTCCCGCAAAGGGGTCGGCATGTTTACGATAAAAGTACAGGGACGAGCAGCACACTCTGGGATTGAGCCCGAAAAAGGAATTAGTGCGATCGAGGAACTTGCGCGCCAAACCCTTTATTTGCATGGCTTAACAGATTATGAAAAAGGAACGACCTTAAATATTGGGCTTGTAAAAGGCGGAAGTGCATCGAATGTGGTCGCTGCAGAAGCAGAGGCTGAATTGGATTTACGTGTGAAAAATAACGCCGAGTTTAATCGAGTTATCCCATTGATTCAAGGTTTGACACCTTCACAAGAAGGAATAACTATCGAGGTAACAGGTGGCATCAACCGACCGGTGATGGAAAAAACGCCTGAGATAACAAAAATGTTTGAAACAGCAAAGGAAATAGCGAAGGAATATCTTGATTTGGACTTGGAAGACCAAGCAAGTGGTGGCGGAAGTGATGGCAGCTTCGCATCGCAATTTGCTCCAACCCTAGATGGATTAGGACCAGTCGGTGATGGCGCCCACGCTTCAAACGAGCACTTGCTTATCTCGCAAATGCCGGTAAGAAGTGCGTTAGTTGCCCTATTGATTGAAAAACTGGCGAATGAGTAAAGGAACATGGGGACAATGTCCCCGTGTCCCACATGAAAAATGAACCAGAAAATTCTGGTCCTATTTTTCGGTTGAAACTATTTGATTTGGTTCATTTTTCTGAGGAAGTGGAAGAAAATCCGATGGTAAAGTGTCTCCAAGGTTAATTTCACTTTCTGAAAATCCTCTGTAATTTATTTGATAAAAGCTTGGATTACCTTCCCAGGCTTTTTTTGGTAATGTCACTACAAAGGAACCATCTCTTTGTGGAACCGTAGTGGAATAGGTACTATCATCGGGTGTATTCAAACCAATTAATACTCCTTTATATAGAGCGCCCTTTGCATCAGTTGCAACGAGAGTAGGTGGTTCATCCTTAATAATGGTTCCTTCTTTTGGTAGTACGATATCTAGCTTTATACCAAAATCGTCAGGAAACAGAAATGCTTTTCCCTCAGGTAAGGTATACGTAATGTTTTCACTAGGTACATACACATTTAAATAATGGTTCTCATCGTCTTCAGGTATGTAGTACATGGCATATTCTCCATTTTCGTTACTAGGGTCAGACATTGAAAACCCCTCCACCCCGTCACGGCGAATGTTAACCGTTGCTCCTTCAATAGGATTTCCATTTGCGTCTTTAATGGTTCCCATAATCGGGAATTTCTCCACTCCGAACTTTGGAAACTCTTCATTTTCATTCAAAACAGCACGAGCATATACATCAACTAAATGATGATCTTCTTTATTTTCCTCAACCCTATCAATCTCAATTGGAAAATAAACCATTAATTCCTGCTCTAATGCTAATAGGTCCTTTTTGAGTTTCACAGGTAAGGGCTTACCCCCAACAGTAGCCTCATCAAGGGAAGAGACATGAACGTAATCACTTCTAATCATGTTTGTATCCAATAAAATCGAGAATTCGCCATTTGTATCTGTCGTCGTTTTTCTTTTATTGGACACTTGAATGACCGCATCCTCGACAGGTTTGTCATCTACCAAAAGCTGCCCCTTCGTAAGTTTTTGATGAGAGTTATCCATTTTCCAGCTTTCATATGGGAACTTATTTTGTTCTAATTCTAAAGAAATCTTGGCAATTTGAGCTTCTTTTTTACCCATTTTTTCACCACTATTCATACAAGCTGAAAGACCTAGAATTAAAATGGATACAAAAAGTAAACACAGGATTTTAGATCCCCTTTCCATGTTAAAATTCCTCCTAATTACATAGTCTGAAGCGAAAAAGCTATGCCGAAAGAACTATTCTGTCCTATAAAACGCCTATATCCCTACATCTATACACAATTGATTAAGAAAAAGAACTATTTTGAAAAAACTAAATATTGAATATTTTTGGGTGATACCTAATATACATATTTTTGTAATGAATTTGTTACACATATTTAATAATAGGAGGGGTTTGGATTGGGGAAAAGGTTAAGGTTTAGTACTGCTATTATAGCCTCTGCCATGTTGCTGTTAACTGCATGTCAGTCACAGCCTGAAGTAAAAGAGCCTGAAGAAAAGGAGCCTCCGAAAAAAATAGAAGAAAAAGTGGAGGAAAAAGAGGTAAATGGGGATTACCCATCATTTGGTTACGACCTAGGACTAACGCGACATGTTCCATTTGATGAAATTACGAAAGAAAATGTAAAGGAATTAGGTCTTATTTGGAGTAAAAAATTTAAAGAAATCAATCCAGATATTCCGAATGGCAACCAAAACTTCCCGGTTGTTATTGATGGAGTTGCTTATGTTTCTACAAGCATGAACTTTGTTTATGCCTTTGATGCAATAACTGGTGATGTCATTTGGGAATGGATTCCTCCTCAAGAAATCATTGAAAATGCTGAACGCACAGGGATGATAAATACTAACCGTGGTGTTGCTGTTGCAGACGGTAAAGTTTTTATGATCACAAACAATGTTGGTTTAGTATCCATTGACCAAAAAACGGGCGAAACCATTAAATATGTGAAAATTAGTGAATTCTATCCTGATGTCACGCCTGAAAATGGATATTATGAAACAACAGCCCCAACTTACTATGATGGGAAAATTTTTGTTGGCTCATCAGGCGGTGATAACGGTGTTCGTGGTTTTGAAATGGCGTTCAATGCAAGTGATTTAACACCAGCCTGGGATGAACCTTTCTGGACTGTGCCGCCAAAAGGTGAGGATTGGTTAGCTGACGGTTTATTTGGTGGGGGTGGTGCTGTTTGGATGCTGCCAAGTGTTGACGAGGAAACAGGTACACTATACTTTTCTGCGGGAAACCCAGCACCTGATTTCTATGGTGAGAGACGACCTGGTGCAAACCCACATACAAACTCCGTACTTGCAGTCGACGCGGATACAGGTAAATTAAAATGGGCGCAACAACAAATATCCCATGACCTTTGGGACTATGATACAGCCGACAGCCCAACCGTTTATACAGCAACCATTAATGGTGAAAAACGTCGTGTTGTTGCTGTTGGTACAAAGGGTGGGGAATGGTTCGTTTATGATGCTAAATCAGGGGAACCCATTTACAAAAATGTTCCCTTTGCTAAAATTGACCATCCTGAACCAACACCAGAAGGTACATTGGTTTATCCAGGTATTTTAGGTGGCCAAAACTACGCACCGAATACGTATGATCCGGTATTAAATTTAGATTTAATTCCTTCAATTGAACAAGGTGCTATTATTAAAACTGCAAGAAATGAAGAAGAAGCAGTCGAAAGTAGAGGTAGTGTTTGGGCCTTTGGTACATCGTACGCACCTCCTGCAGATGAACCCGCCTACGGTACCATTACTGCTTTTGACTTAAATACAGGGAAACAAGTATGGCAAATCGAAACGCCAGATGCACAGCGTGGTGGGTTAACAAGTACAGCAACAGGCCTTACTTTTTACGGTGAATTAGATGGTAAAGTCAATGCCTTAGATACAGCAACAGGTGAGATTTTGTGGACATATCAAACCACGGGTAAAACGATATCCGCTGCGCCATCTATTTTCGTAGTAGATGGTAAACAATACATTATGATTACATCAGCGGGCAGCGACCCTCAAGTATTTGTATTTGCTTTAGGTGGAGAGCCGTCACAAGCCGAAGCAGGAGAAACTGAAGAAGCAGAAGACCCACATGCTTCCGGCGAATCAGAAGCAAAGGAAGATCCTAAAACAGATACATCAGAACCTGCTGACACGGAAGCAAATGGTAATGTAATAGAAATCAATCTTACTGCTAAAAACTTCGAATTTGATCCTCAAGAAATTAAAGCAAAAGTAGGGGACACAATTCGCTTCACGATGAGTAATGATTCCGGACTCCACGGTATCGCACTTGATGAATTCGGCATGAACCTTAAAGAAGGCGAAACCTTTGAATTCGTAGTCACAAAAGCGGGAGAATTCCAATATTACTGCAGCATCCCTTGTGGCCCAGGCCACGACAACATGACTGGTAAACTAATCGTAACTGAATAGGGTCACGGGGACAGGTTCATTTTACCAAGAAAAAATGGACCTGTCCCCTTCCTATCTTTAATAGTTACCAAATTATTTAGACAACTTGTCAGGATACTGATATAATATTCCTCATTAATTATTGTGAGGTAATGATCATGTATTTTAATAAGGAAGAGTTTCAAAGTAAACATCAGAATCACGGAAGGCTATTGGTAAGTTGTCCAGATCAACCGGGGATCGTAATGGCGATTTCTGCATTTTTATATTCATTTGATGCGAATATCATAGAGTCCAGTCAGTATTCCACACATCATCAAGAAGGAACATTTTATCTCCGAATTGAATTTGAATGCCCATCTTTAACGGAAAAAAAGCCAGAGATGGAGTCAGCATTTTTAGAAGTGGCTGAAAAATTTTCAATGGAATGGAAGTTAATCAATGTTCAAAATGTAAAAAGAACGGCGATTTTTGTTTCCAAGCAGCTTCACTGTTTGCATGAGCTTTTATGGGAATGGCAAAGCGGCGATTTGATGACGGAGATTGCGCTTGTCGTGAGCAATCATGAGGACGCAAGACCTGTTGTCGAAAACCTCGGCATTCCGTTTGTTTATATTCCAGCGAACAAGGACATCCGTAAGCAGGTGGAGGAACAGCAAATACAGCTTTTAAAAGAATATGAAATTGATTTGATTGTGCTTGCGCGTTACATGCAGGTATTAACACCGGACTTTGTCGCGGAGTATCCGAATCAAATCATCAACATTCATCACTCATTCCTGCCAGCGTTTGTCGGAGCTAGACCGTACGAGCGCGCCTATACACGTGGGGTGAAATTAATCGGAGCGACCTCCCATTATGTAACAAATGATTTGGATGAGGGCCCAATTATTGAACAAGACATTGCCCGCGTGGATCACCGTGACGATGTGGCAAGACTGAAAAAAATCGGTCAATCCGTCGAACGAAGCGTGCTTGCGCGTGGAGTGAAATGGCATCTGGAGGACCGAATCATCGTGGATGATAATAAGACGATTGTGTTTTAAAAAAATGTAGGAGTCCCACTTTTGGGGCTCCTTTTTTGATAGCAAAAGAAGGATAAATTTGGAATTTGACGAATACTTTTATTGAAAGTAAGAATAAGGAGGAATAGGATGCATGAACTAGTTCAGAGAGTATTTTTAACATTATTGAGTATGTTATTAGTCTTTATTTTCTTTAAAAACATACATTTCATAGATTTCCTTTTCTTTCATTTTTTGATTACGATTTTGATATATATTTTTATCATTATTTTCATCGTCTGGTTCGTTAAGAAGGTCAGTAAATGGATGGCAACACTGCGATATAGGCTTTCAATAAAAGCAATGACAAGCTTTCTTATTCTCCTATTCTTTGCATATGAGTTTTTTACGCCTTATTTTTATAGTGAAAACTATTTGAAAGAAGTTGGATATGAAAAAGCTGTAATCCTTCATCAACTCTCGCAAGCTGACCCTACCGACAAAGAGCGTGATGAGATGCTGAAAAAGGCTGTCGGGAAGGAAACGGTATTTGCCAATTCTGTTATGGGAGATTATCCGAACATTGACTATTTTAAAGTAGGGGAAGTCATCGATTTTGAACGTCAATTTAATCAATCATTGAAAGTAAACAACCTAAATTGCAGCGATTTCAATATACATTTTCAAAAGAAGGAATGGACTTTAAAATTATTGGGTTTGGAGAAGTATATGACTTTTAACGTCTTAAGGAACCTTGTAATGCCAGGGTTTCTATTCTTTTTTAGGCAAATTGATAGGAACAACGATAACTTTTTCTAGTTATTTTTGTCGAAATTTGTAACTGTGGCCTATGTAAATCACTGCCGAATTAGGTTATATTATATATAGACTATATTTTGCATGGAGGACGAACAGTGGCTTACCAATTGAACGAGTGTTTTAAAATGTTTAGCTTAAATTCAAACTCAAAACTAGCAGAGGAAATGGCGACGTTACTTGGTTGTGAGTTGGGGAAATGTTCCGTATCCCGTTTCAGTGACGGAGAAATACATATCAACATCGAAGAAAGTGTCCGTGGAAGTGAGGTATACTTAGTCCAATCCACCTCCCAGCCGGCTAACGAACACGTGATGGAATTATTAATCATGATCGATGCGCTCAAACGAGCTTCTGCAAAAAACATCAACGTGGTGATCCCTTATTACGGATATGCACGACAGGACCGTAAAGCACGCTCACGTGAACCAATCACAGCGAAGCTTATCGCAAACTTACTAGAAACGGCGGGGGCTACAAGGGTCTTGACCATGGACCTTCATGCACCACAAATCCAAGGATTTTTTGATATTCCTGTGGATCAATTGCTTGGCGTACCCCTTCTAGCAGAATATTTTACTAACAAAGGGCTTGAGGATGTGGTCGTGGTTGCACCTGACCAAGGTGGAGTTGTGCGTGCAAGAAAATTGGCAAGCCAGCTAAATGTGCCGATTGCCTTTATCGATAAACGCCGTCCAAAACCAAATGTGGCGCAAATCATGAACATCGTCGGGAATATCGAAGGAAAAAATGCCATCATTATCGACGACTTAATCGATACAGCCGGAACGATAACCATTGCTGCAAAAGCCCTAAAGGAAATGGGTGCAAAAGGAGTGTACGCTTGCTGTACGCATCCAGTCTTATCCGGCCCAGCAATTGAAAGAATCGAGTCATCACCAATTGAAGAACTGGTCGTCACAAACACGATTCAACTGCCAGAAGAAAAACAACTCGATAAAATCACAACCATTTCCGTGGCTCCACTGCTAGTCAATGCAGTCGACCGCATCCATAACGAAAGAGCTGTGAGTCCTTTATTTGAATAGAATTTTTTATCTGAGCTGTCCTTAGTGGTACGGCTTTTTTTTGTGGGGGAGAATGGGAGAACAAGCTAACGCGGATAGAACAAAATTATTGTTGATAGAGCTTTGCGGAACATCAAAAAAGGGGGTACAGTTATACCCCTTGTCCCTTTTATTGGATAAATCACCCAATTTGATTTAGATTATAGGTATTAACTAATAAAAGTTGGTGGATTTTATGGATGGCGAGGAGAAATGTCCGCTTTGTAATTCAAAGCTGATTGAAGATGTTTGGGAATTGATCCATGAGGAGGAAAATGGAAACATCGTTCAAGAAATTATCTATCCAGCACTCATTTGTAGTAATTATTGCGGTTTTTATCAAGGTCTTCGAGGGGATGACGTATGAAAAATAGACCAAATATCTTTCGATTTGGAACAAAAGAACTTACACAAGATGCTTTCATTGTTTGGAGTTTATCATGGATTAATCAGCCTGGAGATTTTCCTGAAAAGGAATACGGATTGGCACTATTAAACACTATGTTAAAATTGCATGATATTCATGTTCCGAGTAACTTAATCGATTCAATAGAGGTAATAAGACAGTATAAAAACATTGATATTCTAATCCGTTTCAGTGCAGGTCATAAAAAGTATCAAATTATCATTGAGGATAAAACAAACACGGCTATGCATTCCGGTCAACTAGAAAAATATTTTAATCTATTAAAAAATGAAAATAATAAAGATGACGTGGAAATACTGGGTATTTACTATAAAACGGGTTATATTTTTGATAATGAGGTTACCTATATTGATAGATTTAATGAAAAGATAGGCAGGTTTAAAGTCTTTAATAGACAAGAAATGATCGATGTTATGTCTGACTATCTTGAAGTGATTTCAAGTGACATTTTCCACGATTATTATGACTACATTTTTGAACTTCAACAAGAAGAGGACCTTATCATAGCTAACTTAGCTTCAAAGGTCCTAGATAAGGTAAAAAGCTCACTAAAAACAGATGTGGGTCAATGGATTTTTATGAAAGAGCTATTTGGAAAGATTGCAGAGGAAGACGACAAGACTTCGATTCGTAGAGGAAATAGTAGTGGTAGACCGTGGACGCAATATTCATTCATACCATCCAATACGAGCGTTCAATTTCCGGAGGCTTTATTTTATCGTTTGGACCGGCGTAAAGAAGGTTATTATTTATCGGTTCGTCAATATTACAATTATGAGGCCAATGCAAGTAAACTAAATAGACCATTAGATTCATATAGACGTGAAAAAGTAGAAAGGCTTCAAGTTCTCATTAAGTTATTTGAGGAGACTATGCAATACTTTAAAAAAGAAAATCCTAGTTATCTACTCGAAAACGGAAAAAGAGTAACAGATCATGCCGGAAAAAAGGAATCTGAAATTGGGGTATTTTTCATGAATGAAATGAACAAACCTGATAAGATCATGAAGTTCATTCCTGAGTTTCATCATAGGTTTTTGAAGGAAATAAAAGGGGAATGGGAACTAGGTTAGAAAGGGCAGGGAGTCACGCGGACTCCGTCTTAAACATAGAAAAAGTAGCTACATAGATAGCTACTTTTTTGATCAGCCGAATGGGACAATGAACCTGTCCCCGTGTCCCTACGAGGCCTTTTGCCCTTCCAGTACCTGCACCGCTTTTTTTGCAGGTTTTTTCATGAAGATAAGGTTCATGACGATGGCGGTTAGGCTTCCGATGACGATACCGTTGCTGGTAAGGATTTGGACGTTCTCTGGTAGGTTGGCGAATAGGGTTGGGACGGTTGTGATGCCGAGTCCCATACCGATTGAACATGCCATGATTAATAGATTTTCTTGTGATGAAAAGTCAACTTTGCTTAGCATTTTAATTCCCGCAGAGATGACCATTCCGAACATCGCAAGCATTGCGCCGCCGAGAACGGGCGTTGGGATGACAGTTGTGAACGCGCCGACTTTTGGAAGGAATCCCAGTATAATTAGAAATGCCCCAGCTGCGTAGATGACAGTGTTCTTTTTTACACCTGAAAGTTGGATGAGTCCAACGTTCTGTGAGTAGGTTGTATATGGGAACGCGTTGAAAATTCCGCCTAAAATGGTCGCAATTCCTTCTGCACGGTATCCCTTTGAGATTTCTTCTTCCGATAGCTTTTTACCCGTGATATCACTAAGTGCGAAGTAAACGCCTGATGCTTCTACAAGCCCCACGATTAAAACTAAAATCATCATGATAATTGCTGATGGCTCGAACGTTGGCATACCGAAGTAGAACGGTTTCGGCATGTGCATCCAAGACGCATCTGCTACTGCTGAAAAATCAACCTTGCCTAAGAAATAGGCAACGGCTGTACCAATGATTAACCCTAGTAAAATGGCAATTTGACGCATAAAACCTTTTGCAAAACGATACAACACTAAGATAAAAAATAGCGTTCCGAATGAAAGAGCAAGATTTTGAACCGAACCGAAATCTGCGCTTCCCACTCCGCCGGCCATGTCGTTCATTGCAACAGGAATGAGCGTGATCCCAATAATGGTAACAACTGACCCGGTTACGACTGGAGGGAAGAATTTTACGAGCTTACCAAAGATAGTAGAAACGAGAACAAGGAAGACACCGCCAGCTAAAATCGCACCGTAAATCGCGGATATCCCATACTGCCCTCCGATAGCAATCATTGGCCCGACTGCTGTAAACGTACAACCGAGCATTACGGGTAGCCCGATACCGAAGTATTTATTTTTCCACACCTGTAAAAGCGTTGCGATTCCACACATTAATAAGTCAATTGAAACGAGATATGTGAGCTGCTCACTTGTTAAGCCGATGGCGCCACCAACGATGAGCGGCACAATCACGGCACCTGCGTACATCGCGAGTACGTGTTGAATTCCGAGAGAAGCGGTTTTAAATACGTTTCTTTGCATTAGCGAACAACCTCCATTTCCTCTAAGAATGTCACTTTTCCATCTTGTAAAGATTGAATTCGAGCAAGTGATTCAACCTTGAAACCTTTGTCACGAAGCAGCTTACCACCGTCTTGAAAGGATTTTTCAATTACAATTCCGATTCCAGCGGTTTTAGCGCCAGCTAACTCTACGATGCTAGCTAATCCAAGCGCAGCCTGGCCGTTTGCCAAAAAGTCATCGATGATTAGCACATTGTCTGATGGTTCGAGGAATTTTTGAGAAACGGAGATGTCATTGGTTTCATTTTTTGTAAAGGAATGAACAGATGCTGTGAGCAGGTCGTTTACCAATGTTAATGATTTTCTTTTTCTGGCAAAAATAACGGGAACACCGAGTTCGAGCGCTGCCATCATGCTAGGTGCAATCCCTGAGGATTCAAGTGTCAGCACTTTTGTGATGTTGTCATTCTGGAAGCGGCGCGCAAATTCCTTGCCGACTTCAACCATGAGCTGAGGATCTATTTGATGGTTTAAAAAGGCGTCGACCTTAAGGACGTGGTCGGATAGGACTGTACCTTCGTTGATAATTTTCTGTTGTAAAAGTTGCATGTGAGTTTCCCCCTTAAAATGAAAAAGCCTGAACATCATTGCACTCCCCATTACGAGTGAGTCAATGACCTTCAGGCTTTCAACGAAGGAAAGTGGAATCGCATAAATGCATTCCCATTGCTCACTCATAGTCAGCACATTTACGGTGCGCTGGTAGAAACTTACGGGCCATATCCCCGTGATTATATGAGTGAATGCCGATATTCAAATGGTATGTTGGTATTATATGACGGGAGGCGGGATTTGTAAATGGTGGGAGTTGGAAAAAGGAGCGGGAGGACTCAAAAATATAAATGTAGACGCAAAGGTTGGTGGGGGGACGCAAAAGTTCAGAT
>NZ_JBALOV010000071.1:0-2511 GCF_036965045.1 Bacillus sp. JJ1533
AATACCCAAGTTTCATCATAAGGCTTTTCTGGTACTTTCCATTGAACACCTAATATGTAATCACTTCCATTTATCTTCGCTTCAACTGATAGTATATCGCCGTGTAGTATGAAGTTTCGTATCTCCATTTCCATACACCTCCATAAATTAGTTTAACATAACATAAATATCCATTTTATGTCTTAAACTATCCTGCACCTTTAGTTTAATAACTTCAACAAAAAAAGTGCATTAACCCTTCTTGGATCAACGCACCCTTTAGTTGAAAAAGGTAGATAAAATGACTGGTACAACAATTAGAATACTCGATATTAAAATCATCCATAAAATAATATTCAATGGATTACTCAATCCCATTACTTCTTGCCATCTTGCTTTGTATGTATTGTCATTTACTTGGTATCTTTTTAATTGAAAATACAGATACATATTAAGAATAATAGAAATTATCAAACCGATAATTAAAGCTACTTCCATCGTACCAATTCCCCATTTCTATTAATGATTACCTTTTCATACCTTCTATACGTATCCTGAGCGGGGAAAGTTCCGATAATTGCAAAGTATTGTTAAACTAACGCACCCTTTAGTTGAAGAAGGACTACATTAATTCTTTACCCAATATCACATATGGCTGTTTCGAATTGCTTGGATAAAAAGGTTCTTTTAGAACCTTCCAATGCAAAGACTCATATAGTGAACGTGCTGAATAATTATCGATTTGAGTTGTTAATATTGTGGTCTTGTTGTCAACATCTTCTAATAGTTTTGTAATTAGCATTTTACCAAGACCCTGTTTTCTATATGATGGATGGACTGCTAATTCAACAAATTCAAAACAATCTTGTAGCCAATTATGATATTCTTCTGAATTAAATTCCTTTGCAAGTAACTCGTGATAAAACTGTCCAGGTAATGAAGTATAACCATATGAAAAGCCTATTACTTTATCTTCTTTAGACAGGATTACAAACCCTCTAAACCCCTTATATGAGCTATGTTTTAAAATCCGTTCTTTTATTGTATTATCCTCACTATTCCAAACTTCTTTATAGAGTTCTGATACTTGTTGTAATACTTCTTTACTTGCTAATTCTAATACTTTTACCATCCTTCTTCCTCCAATATAAATTAACTAACCTGCTATCATTAGTTCAATAAATTCAACAAAAAAGGCACTTTTCCTTCTTTTAGAAAAGCACCCGTTACTTTAAGTACATTACTTCACAATCTTCTTTACACCTCTAAAAACTCAATCCCTTAAATGTGTTGTCCATTCAAAAAGACGCTTTCTTATTAAAGAAAAGCGCCCGACTGTGGTAGATACATTATCCTCAATTACTGCTTTGAATTAAAAAAGTACCTAATTAACCTCCTCGTATTATTTTTCTTTTAACATAGAATACTTTCGATATGCTTTATAGTAACCGATACTATAAAAAACAACCATAATGGCAGGAAGCAACCTTAAAAGGGCAAATGGAGTTTCAAATAAGAATGCTTTCCAAAATAATGAACCTTTCATACTCCAAAGACCTTCGGCTAAATATAAACCTGAATCTTTGTAAAGCATATAAGAGAAAAACAAAAACACTATAGCTAAACCAGATGAATAACCCATCAATCTTTTATAATAATTACTCCTCGATTGGCGGTCCGAGAAGATTTCATTTTGTCCGTCATCTTCTTTTTGCCAATATTGAATTCCACCAAGCCAGGTTCCTTTTATATAATTCCAACCGAAGTCTTCATATATCCCTTTATAATCATTGAGCTTTTCCTTTGATAAATAATCTTGATAATCCAGTCGCATCACATATCTCTTGTCAGTTTTTTCGAAAGTGTATATTCCTAATCCACTAATATTTGTGCAGCGATAGCCTTTTTGTAATTGCTCGTTCAGCCATTGCTCCTCTTTTTCAATATCAACAAACATCTTAATTTTCTTCATTGCATTCACTTCCTTCGTAAAGGGATAAAATATGCAACAACCTGTTTTGTTCCATTTTCAAAATCGCATTTCCTTCCTCAGTGATCATATAAACTTTCCTCCGGCCTGACTCTCCAACAGGTTCAATCCAACCGTGCTTATTCAAGTTTTCAATCGCACCGTATAAAGTACCAGCTGCTAAAATAACAGTACCGTTACTAATCTTTTCTATCTTTTGCATTACGGCATAGCCGTGGAGTGGCTGACGCAGAGCTAATAAAATATAATGCATGGTTTCAGACAACGGTAATAATTTGTGTTTCATAACCTCAACCTCTATTCAGTTCTACTATATAGTTCAACTTAATAAAAATATAATACAGTTCAACTGAATAGTCAACAACATTTTCAAAATTAGTCAAAGAAGCTTAAAGTAAAAAGCTTGATAACAAGGGAAAAATCAATCTAAAAAGTCGCTTCCCTTACGTAAGGGAAAGCGACTTTTGGTGTAGTCTTATTCAATTAAATGGCACCATTGTTGAAAATATGTTAAACATCTATCTTCAACTCCCTCAGTTTGA
>NZ_JBALOV010000072.1:0-1058 GCF_036965045.1 Bacillus sp. JJ1533
CATATCTTTTGCCTAGCTAGCGTTACTGGTCAAGATGGTAATATGGAAGGTCTTCCGGTATCGATTCTGGAAGCACAGGCAATGGGCCTTCCAGTGGTATCTACTCGGCATAGCGGTATTCCGGAAGGGGTCGATGAAGGACGAAGCGCATTACTGGCTGAGGAAGGGAACCCATCCGATTTAGCGCAAAAAATCATGGAGATGATGAGCGAGCCAGAGCGCTGGCCCCACTTTGGTTTAGCCGGTAGAGAATGGGTAGGAAAATACTTTGATGGGGATAAACAGGCGGAGGAATTGAAAAATATCTATGATAGATTGCTAGCCAAGCGGTAATTTCGAAATCTTGTCATACAAGGAGGTTTAGTTGATGAAAATTTGTTTTACTTCTAATTTTAAGAAATATAGCCCAAAAGGAGATGTGCTTCAACTTCTTAATTTATTAAAAGCGATTGATAAGAAAGTTGAGAGAATATCTTCCGCATCAAACCAGGAGTTCCTGATCGATTGTGTCCTCCCTTTTCTTTTTGTAAACGGTTATGAAGGGTTTGATTTTCGTTATGTAAAATTTCATGAATCCGAAAATCAGGCTAGCAAGATAGCTCAAATGGATGATAAAGAAAATTATGACTTCATTTTTGTTCGAAATAGACAGCTGGCATTAGACCTTATTCGGATAAACGAGAAGTTGGCAAGTAAAATGCTCTATTTGTCGATTCAATATGATGAGGATGATAAAGCAATGATGGAAGAAATGGACTATCTTTTTAAGAACTCGAAAATGATCTTTTTCCAATCGGTGCCTTGGGCAGAGCGTTTCAAGGATTATGTTTGCAGAAATGGAGTTTCCCCCGAGATAGTTGAGAGAAAGGTAAAAATACTCACCCCTTATGTCGAGCCTCTCCTGGACAACGAGATTTCATTGATTAATCGTTCTTCACCGCCCCATCTGATCATGGCAGGCGTTATTCGGCCACTTTTCGGGCTTTCTATAGCCATTCAAGCCGTCCACCAAATCCGGCAGTTTTCTCCTGACGCGCATCTCCATTTGGTTTACCCTA
>NZ_JBALOV010000073.1:0-2569 GCF_036965045.1 Bacillus sp. JJ1533
ACCGGAAGACCTTCCATATCACCATCTTGACCAGTAACGCTAGCTAGGCAAAAGATATGAGACCGATCCAATTCGTTCAGCACTTTCGAATGACTTTGGCCACCTAAAAGACTTACCTTCTCTTCAAGTCCTAAGCGGGCAATTAAAGCCGTCAACTCTTCCCGCTCGGCTCCTTCACCTATGATTGTCAAATGAAAATTAGGAATTTGCTTCTGAACGATTGAGAGTGCTTGAATTAAATGGTTATGCCCTTTCTTCTCAACAAGCCGACCGACGGAAATTAAACGAATTTCACCATTGTCCAAGGTTCGCTGTCGAAATCTAAACGATAAATCCACGCCCAAATGACAGACAATCACTTTTTCAGTTGGGCACCCAAGTACAATGAGTTGTTGTTTTATGGCCTCTGATGGAACAGCGAATAGTTCCCCAACTTCAAATAATTCGATATATCGCTTCATTTTCTTCGCGGTTCTATTCGGATATTGCCAGGCATCGTACCCATGGATAAAGGTAAGCATCGGAATACCCAGCTTCTTTTTGGCCGATAGAGCGTATAGCGCATTAGGACCAAAGTGAGCGTGAATTAAATCTACACGGCTCTGTTCTATGGCTTTTGCCAAATCCGCCTTATTATGAATCTCTACCAAATCTAAGGCAGGAAACAAATGTTCATTCATCCGTTCCCTTGTAAATACTACATTCCGAAACCATTGATTTTGTACAATCTGGCGATGAACAAAGGTTTGACTTAAATCCAGGAATTTGTTTGTTATGTGTCCGATCGTTTTCATTATGAATCCCTCCCGTCTTTGCTAGTGATGCTTCAAATTATTATTTAGAAATTCATAGACCAAGTCCAAATTATTTCAGGTTTTCGACCTATTCTTTTGTTAAATTCATGTACAAACGGCCGTGGATTCTTCAACATATCCTCATAATAGACATCAATAATATCCTGCTTATCAATACCAAAATTATGTCGATAATAATATAGGTTTTTTAAATAAATGGTTAATATTTCTTCCGCTGTCTTTCTGTTCATTTTTTTTCACGGTAATCTAAAGAACAGACCGAAGATTCAAAAGGTCTATGAACAAAAACATAGGTAATATCAGCTATTTCCTTAAAATAAGGTTTCCAGATTTCAAATGTTAATAGCGTTCTGGGGTCTTTAAGTCCCCAAACAGGTTTTACTTGATTCGATAAAAAAGCGTGAATTTGTTCTGATGGGAAACTGGATTTGATCACCTGATCTCTTGTAGGCGGGTTCCAGACTCCACCACCGATACTATTCAGCAACATATCGTTCATATCGACGAAATCCTGATTCTCAAAATATCCTTTCATATTATGACGGCTTGGCGGTATTAAACCATATGAATGCCCAAATTATGCATCACCCCGGCTGTAGCGCTGGAGCCGGATCGATGAAGACATAACACAAGGAATAATTTACTTTTTTCATCCAAAGCTTTCCCCCCAATCATTGATTGATATTCTTAAAATATTTTATGCTTGGCTATTTGTTAAAGTAATAGACACAAATGGAAATTTAGCAAAACCATCATTCGTCTAAAAAGATGAAAAAGACTTTAAAAAGAACCATTGCGAGTCATACTTGAGATTCGCAATCTAAATTCCTCTAAGTTTATCGTAATAAATTCTTCAAAACTCATATTTTTGATCACATTATGTATGCTATTATTTGGCATACGAAGGATATAATAGGAGGTAGAAATCACATGCTCTATGGGGTCACGAAGCCAATCAACGGGATATCTCACAATGCAATTAGCTTCACTCGCAGCATGATATCTAAAATTCTCATAGGGGCATCGGGATAGAAAAGATAACGAGGGCTTGCTTCACCGGTAATTTTGATTAAGTCTATATAATTGTGTAAATAAAAAAGAGTCATTTTATTCCTTTTTGTCTACAATGTTTAACGACCAAGAAAAACAAAGAGAAGAGGAATAAAAATGACTCAAATACAGTTTAATCTAGATATTGATGTTTTAAAAGAATCAGTGATGAATTCGAATATTGATGCAGTTGTGAAGTCGTCAATTGTATGAGTATTAAATGAACTCATGGAAAAGGAACGTGACAGTTATTTACCTGCAGGCATTTGACTTTCCAGTATAGACCAGAAATCTTCTACTGCAACTTCCCCCACAAACTGCCTTCCTATGTTTTTTGAAAGGTCGCTCATTTCTCGATAAAAATCCGGTTCCATAAGCCTTAAATAACAGCGAACGATATCCTGGGCATCATCGACAAAAAGAGGATAGTTATGGCCAAGCAAATGTACGTTACCTGCGGTTTTCGTTGTTATAACGGGCACACCCAGAGACAAATAATCCAAGATCCTCGTTAAATACGTATAATAGTGGTTTTGGCCAGGGGTATTATCATAAACTAAAGCTAATCCGATACCCGCAGTTAGAATCATTTTTTTCGTTTCCCTTACCGACTTTTTACCGTGATCCATAATTGCCTTGTCTTTCATCAAGCCTAGCGCAGTCTTTTTATAACTTTTTTCAATTTTAGGGTAAACCAAATGGAG
>NZ_JBALOV010000074.1:0-1024 GCF_036965045.1 Bacillus sp. JJ1533
AAGTTTGGTAAGTTTGGTAGTTATAAAGAGACTTTGGTAGGAATATCGAAGTTGATCATGCTACTTGCGAGTTTGTCTATCGGTAATGATGTTCATATAGATATTTTAACATTGCAAAAAAATACGATGAAAGAAGGAATTTTGATGTACGAGAATCTTTTAAATATATCTGAAGCATCCAAACTATTGGGTGTTTCACCAAGTACGTTACGAAGATTAGAGAAAAACGGTTATATTGAAGAATATGGTTTGAAGGTTATCTATACTCCCGGTGGTCAGAGAAGATATATATTGGATGAAATCCAGCAACTCTATTCGAATCAAGGGTTTTCGGGACAAATTGGATTTGGGGAAAAAGTTGCCTTGTTAATCCGAGATTTTACCAATGGTTTTACCGATCCACATTCCCAACTGTCTATTCAAATCGAAAATCAATTTTCTTCTGTTAAGAAGTTGATTGAAGTAGCCATTGAGAATAAGATGCCAATTATATTTAGCAAAACGGTCTACGAACCTGATAACAAGATATCCAGGCTTTGGAGTGAGAAGTTCCCATCTCTTCAAATTTTGGATCATCAAAGTACATGGACCCAAATTCACCCGGAATTTAGAGATTATCCCTATGATATTATTAATCCTACAGTCTATATTACGGACTTATATAATAATCATGTAAATGATTTTTTACAAGCCAAACAAATAGATACCATCATTCTGGCGGGCGCTACGACTAGTGGAAGTATAAGAGCAACTGCGGTGGAAGCACTTCAAAAAGGATATCGAGTTATTATTCCTAAAGAAGCCGTAGGAGATCGAAATCAAACGTTACAAAACTCAACTTTATTAGATTTAAATGCAAGATATGCAGATGTTATTAGTTTAGAAAAAACCATAAAAGGAATGAAAAAGTCTATTAAACTGTGAATGGGAAAATCCATTCGCAGTATTTTTTTATCATAAATTTACTGAAAATTTTATTTAGTTTTAATATTGACACTAATAAATGTGTGGAGTAAAATAAAAA
>NZ_JBALOV010000075.1:0-1055 GCF_036965045.1 Bacillus sp. JJ1533
AGCCCTTTTTAGGGGCTCTTCAAATCTATTTTTCTACCGCACCAAGATATTCTTCTAACGTAAGACCGTGTTCGGTCATATATTTAGCATGTTCGATACCGACATAGCGAATATGCCATGGCTCATACATATAGCCCGTAATATCCTCCTTGCCTAATGGAAAGCGGATGATAAATCCAAAATCAGCCGCATGCTCGGCAAGCCATTTTCCTTCCGCGGTTTCTCCAAATTCTTGAACAAGCTGGTTGTCAACGCTCTCGCTTGTCACATCCATTGAAAGACCGGTTTGATGTTCACTTCTTCCTGGTTTTGCACTAAATGTATCCGCTTCTTCTTGCCCATTTGCACGAACATAGGAATCATAGAGGTTAACCTGTGTTCCATAGGAACGGTAACCAGATTGCGCATGTAGTGTAATTCCATCGTTTTTTGCCTCAGCAAATAATTTTTCCAGTGCCACGGCAGCCTCTTTTACCATCTGTTTACGCTCAGCTACTGACGTGGAAAAGGCAACGTTTGGAACGGTCAGATTGGGTGGTACATATGTTTCAGCCAAATCCCCTATTTCCTTGTTTACTAACAAAAGAAATGGATCATTTGGATCAATAACCGGCTTCATATCCTCAGGAGCCACTTCTGTAGATTCACCTGCTGTTTGGGTTTCAGGTGCCTTGACATTTTCCGGCAATGCCTCCACATCACTTTCTTTACTCAAAGCAATTTTACCAATAACAACTTCCTTAATCGATGTATAGCTTTCTTGTAAAATATCAGAAAAGGCTTCTCTCGCAAAAAATAGAGAGGATCCTACTACTACAAGCACCAGCACCAGCCCGATAATTACCTTCTTCAATATTCTACCTCTTCCCTGATTCGAAATCTTTTTTTCTCCATCTATCATTCTACTATATTTTACATAAATCGACACAGGGAATTAGTTGTAAGTTTTTAGCATGAGGAAAGTACTAAGGGGATAGGGAGGTAACTAGGGATTTTGGGGCAGTTCATGGACTACACGTCTTCACGAATTGTTTTGGACTCTATCAATCTTGGTT